>DAHVRG010000128.1 GCA_027322565.1 Georgenia sp. | reverse complement strand
AGCTCGGCGAGGCCGAGCAGGAGGAACGGTCGGGTGAAGAGCGGGGCCCGCCGGTCGGCGGTCGTGGTGGCGGAGGCGGTGTCGGTGGCGTCCATGCCGCCAATCTCGTCGTCGGGCGGCGCCGGCACATGGGTAGACCTACCCAGGGTCGAGCAGGCCGTGCTCCATCGCGAAGAGGGCTGCCGCGGGCCGGGTGCTCACCCCGATGCGCACGTAGATGTCCTGGACGTGGTGCTCCGCCGTCCGTGGCGAGACACCGAGCCGGCGGGCGATCTGCCGGTTCGACAGCCCGCGGGTGAGCAACCGCAGCACCTGGACCTGGCGGTCGGTGAGCCCGGCGACACCGGTGGGCCGAGCAGGTGCGTCGTGGCCGGCCGCCCGCAGCACGGCGCGCACCGCATCCGGGTCGAGGCGCCCCTCCCGGGCGGCGGCGGTGAGCCGCTCGGTGGCCTCCACGGGAGCCGGCGCGGCGCCGTCCGCCGCGGCGGCGACGAGCCGGGCGTAGCGGTCGGCGGCGGCGAGCACCCGGGAGGCCATCGACAGCTCCGCCGCACGTAGCCCGCGGTGGTACCCGCTGCCGTCGCACCGCTCGTGGTGCTGCGCCGCGACGGCCGCCACGTCGGCGAGCTCCGGCGCCCGCGAGAGGATCCGCTCGGTGAAGTAGGGGTGCAGCCGTGCCTGGTCACGCTCCGCAGCGGTGAGCCTGCCGCGTTTGGCCCAGATCCGGCTCGAGACGCCGATGCGGCCGAGGTCGTGGAGGTGGCCGGCGAGCCGCACCCGCCCGGGTTCGGGCAGGCCGAGGGTCCGCGCCGCCGCTGCCGCGAGCTCCGCGACGGTGGCGGAGTGGCCGTGCAGCCACGGGCTCTTGAGGTCGACGACGTGCCCGAAGGTGCGGGCGACGTCGAGGAGCTCGCCGTCGTCGATGTAGCGGACGGGGTCGGGCTCGGCGTCCAGAGCGGCCTCGAGCGGGTCGAGGTCGGCCGGGACGGCTGTCCCGCCCGGGGCGGCCGGCAGGTCGACGAGCCCGGTGAGGAGGTCCGCGGTGAAGGCCGCGACGACACCGGGGTCGAGGTGGGTCCCAGCCCGCCGGTGGAGCTCGACGAGGGCGCTCCCCGGCCCGATCCGGAGCGCGAGGAGGACGGCCGTGCCGGCCACGTGGAGCACGCGGGTGGCGAGCGGCGTCTGCGCGCCGCGGGTGCCCGGCCGGCCATTGCCGTCCCACCGGGCGGTGACGTGGGCGAGCGCGGTCGTGACGTCATCGCCGAGCCCGAGGCCGCGCGCGGCGTCCCGGGCGACCTCGCAGGTGGCCGTGGGAGGGACGGCGTCGCGGGCCGAACGTGCGGTGGCAAGGAGGGTCTGCGCTCGCCCGCGGTCCGAGGCGGCGCTGACGGCCGGCACGAAGGTGCGCAGGACCTGCGCGGGCCGGTCCAGGTCGGCGACGAAGCTCGCCCGCACGACGGAGATGTCGTCACCGAAGAGCCGAGCGGCCTCGTGCGAGTAGGCGGTGCACCCGAGGTGCTCGAGGAGGGATGCGTATAGCGCCGCCCGGACCTCGTCGTCGGAGCAGCCCAGGGCGCGCGCGAGCCGGACCGTCACCACGCAGCGGACGAGCGACTCGTCGAGCGGCGAGCCGCTTCCCAGGTCCATCGCGCCGGACAGCCCGCCAAGGATCCCGAGCAGCCGGATCACGTGGGCACGATCCCACCGCACCCGCCCCGCGGCAACGCCGCGCCCCCGGAGTCACCTCACCGACAGCCCACTTCCCAGCAGCACCCAGCCAGCGACAGCCCAGTTCCCGCCGAGAGCGCACTTCCCGACACCAGCAGGCTGCTACCGGGGCGACGGCACGCACCGACGCAGGCGCCTCACTCCGGCTTGCGCGCGCGGGACGGCTGCACGCGTGCCGGCTCGCCCGGCATCTTGGGGTACTCCGGCGGGTAGGGCATGTCGCCCAGCCCCTCCGCCTCCTGCTGGGCGTAGAGCTCGAGCAGCGGGGTGAGGTCGTGGGAGACGTCGTCGATCTCCGCGTGGAGGTCACCGAGCTCGGCGAAGCGGGCCGGCATGGTGCGGACGGTGAGGTCACGCGGGTCGACGTCGGGCAGCTCGTCCCAGGTGACCGGCGCGGAGACCGGGGCGTGGGCGATGGGCCGGACGCTGTAGGCGCTGGCGATGGTGCGGTCGCGGGCGTTCTGGTTGTAGTCGACGAAGATCCTCTCCCCGCGCTCCTCCTTCCACCAGTTCGTCGTCACCTTCCCCGGCATCCGCCGTTCGAGCTCCCGGCCGAAGGCGATCGCCGCGTGCCGCACCTGGGTGAAGTCCCACTGCGGCTCGATCCGCACGTAGATGTGCACGCCCCGGTTCCCGGACGTCTTGGGGAAGCCACGCCAGCCGAGCTCGGCGAGGCACTCGCGCGCCACCCCAGCGACCTCGACGGCGTCGGCGAAGTCGGTCCCGGGCTGCGGGTCGAGGTCGATACGCAGCTCGTCGGGATGGTCGACGTCGGCCCGGCGCACCGGCCACGGGTGGAAGGTGATGGTGCCGAGGTTGGCGGCCCAGGCGACCGCGGCCAGCTCGGTCGGACACAGCTCGTCGGCGGTGCGCCCGCTCGGGAAGGCGATCTCGACCGTCTCGATCCAGTCGGGCACCCCCTTGGCCGGGACCCGCTTCTGGTAGAACGCGTCCCCGCGCGGGTCGGCGCGGGTGGCGCGCTTCATGCCCTCGCGCACGCCCTTGGGCCAGCGCTCGAGCGTCACCGGACGCTCGTAGAGGGCGCGCAGGATCCCGTCCCCGACGGCGAGGTAGTACTCGACGAGCTCACCCTTGGTGATCCCGGGCTCGGGGAAGATGACGCGGTCCGAGCTCGAGATCCGTACGGACCGGCCGGCGACGTCGATCTCGACGGCAGGGCTCTTCGTCGATGCCATGGCCCGACGGTACCGCCCCGCGACCACCTGCCCCAGCCCATACCTTCCGGGCCGGGCGTCGACACCTATAGGGTCACGGGTGTGAGCCGGACCGCACCGCTGTCTCCCGGGCTGCCGTCGACGGCACCTGCCCTGCGGGCCGACGTGCCGCCGTCGGGGCGTTGGACGTGGGTGCTCCGGCTGGCGATCGCGGTCGGCGTGCTCGCCGGCATCGTCCAGCTGGTGCACACGCCGGCGGAGCGGCCGGTCGAGGACCTGTTCAATGCCCTGGCGAGAGGCGACGTCACGAGCCTGACGGTCGAGCGGCCAGGTACGGGAACCGTCACCGGTCAGCTCCTGGTCCACTGGGACGGTGGGCTCCGTCCGGCATACTCGCACTACGCCTACTCGACGACCACCGACCTCGGGGGTCCGGTGGACGGCGTGGAGCAGATCCTCGAAGCGGTGGAGCACTCCCCGGCGGACGTCGCGGTCGTCATGGAGACGGCGAGCCTGCTCCCGAGCGGGCTCCAGCTGCATGTCGGCGGCCTCGGCTGGTTCGCGGCGCTGCTCCTGCTCATCGGTGGACGGCAGCCGCGGCTGGCGACCAAGTGGGCCTGGTTCTGGTTCTTCGTGCACCTGCCCGTCGCACCGCTCGCCTTCGTCCTCCTCGAGCCCACGCCGATGTGGCGCACGGACGTACAGCCCGCCCGGCCGAGGCGTCTCACCGGCGGCTGGGCATTCCTGCTCAGCTGGTTGCTCGTTGCGGTGCTCGCGACCTTCGTCCCGGGCTACCGGGAGCTCTTCCCGGTCTGACGTCACGGGGACCGCGCCGTCGGGAAGTGAGCTCTCGCCAGGAAGTGAGCTCTCGCCAGGAAGTGAGCTCTCGCCGAGAGGGGAGTCCGCTCGACAGCTATTGGGCGAAGGTGGTGCCGGGGACGGGCAGGACGTCGTGCCACCGGCCGTCCTCGGCAGAGGCGGCGACGGCCGCCCCGACCTCGGCCGCGGACCAGCCGTCGGCGGCGGACGGCACGTGCTGCTCGCCGGTGAGCACCGACCGCAGGAAGCGCGCGGCCTCGATGGTCTTGAGGTCGTCGAAGCCCATGCTCGTGCCCGCGGAGGGCTGGAAGCGGGCGTAGTCGCCGAAGCCCGGCCCGGCGAGCAGGGTGGTGTAGCCGCCCTCGCCGGCGTCGACCTGGAGCTCACCCATCCGCTCGAAGTTCCAGCGCAGCGACCCACCCGTGCCGTAGACCTCGACGACGTACTCCGCGCGCGGCCCGCGGGCCACACGGCTGCACTCGAGCGTGCCGACCGCACCCGACTCGAACCGCAGCAGCGCCGCGGCGTGGTCCTCGTTCTCGACCGGGCCGCGCTCCTCCCCCACCTCGTGGCCGGCGTGCCCGACCCCGGCACGCGTGGGCACCGGCCGCTCGGTGACGACCGTGCCGGTCAGCGCGGACACCGCGGCAACCCGACCGGCGAGCAGCTGGGCGAGGTCGGCGCCGTGGCAGAGCAGGTCGCCGATGACGCCGGACCCGGCCGTCTCACGCCGGTACCGCCAGGTGAGCGGGGCGTCCGGAGAGGCCGCGTAGTCGGCGAGCAGCCACACCCGCAGGTTCGTCACCCGGCCGAGCCGCCCAGAGCGGATGAGCTCGCGCGCATGGACGACGGCGGGGACGTTGCGGTAGTTGAAGCCCACCGCGGTGACCAGGCCCCGGGCGGCCACCGCCCGGGCGATCTCGGCGGCGTCCGCGGCGTCGCGTCCCATGGGCTTCTCCACCCAGAACGGCGTGCCCGCCTCCACCGCCGCGAGCGCCACCTCGCGGTGGAGGTGGTTCGGCACGCAGATCGACACGACGTCGACCCGCGGGTCGGCGACCACCGCGCGCCAGTTCTCCGTCGCGGCGGCGAACCCGAGGTGGTCGACGGCCGCCTCGCGGTTCTCCGACACCGGGTCCGCGGCGAGCACCAGCCGCGGCGCCACCCCGAGCTCGGGCCAACGCTCGGGCACCGCGCGGTAGCTGCGGGCGTGCAGCCGCCCCATCCAGCCCAGGCCGATGACGCCGACCCCGATCTCCCGGCGGCCCATCGCCCCCGCCCCGCCCGACCCGCTCACACCGGGTCCGCCGCGACGGCCACGGTACGGCCGGTGCGCAGCGCCTCGACCCCGGCGGCGGCCGCGAGCGTCGCACGGTGCCCGTCGAGCGCAGAGGCCCCCGTCGCTCCCCCCTCCGCCGCCGCCGCAGCCCACGCGACGAGCTCGGCGCGGTAGGCCTCGGCGAACCGCGAGCGGAAGTCGGCGGGCACGGCCGGGCCGGCGCGACCGTCGAGCGCGACGTCGAGCCGGGCCGGCGGGCGCAGGCTCACCGTGCCGCTCGTCCCGACGACCTCGCAGCGCACGTCGTAGCCGTACCGGGCGTTGGGGAAGACCTCCACGGAGGCGAGGACCTGCTCGTCCCCGAGCACGACGGTCGCCAGCTGCGGCTCGCGCAGGCCCTGCGACCGGGGTGCGCGGACGTCGACGGCGGTCACCGGCAGGCCGGTGAGCCACGGCAGGATATCGAGCTCGTGGACCATCGAGTTCGTCACCACCCCCTCGCTCGTCGCGTCGGGGTGGGCGAGGGCGTTGCGGTGGACGTTGTGGACGACGAGTGGGTCACCGACCAGCCCGCTCCGGACGGCGTCCCGCAGCTCCCGGTACCCCGGGTCGAAACGCCGCATGAAACCGACCGTGACGAGCCGCCGCCCGGCCGCCGCCTCGGCGGCGACCACCCGGGCGGACTCCTCCGGCGCGGTGCCGAGCGGCTTCTCGCACAGCACCGGCTTCCCGGCCGCGATGCAGGCAAGCGCGAGCCGGGTGTGGGTGTGGTCGGGCGAGGTGACGACGACGGCCTGGACGTCGGGCGCCGTGACGACCTCCTCGTCGCTCGGGACCACCCGCGCACCGACGGAGGCGGCCACGGCAGCAGCCCGCTCCGCGACGGGGTCGAACACGGCCGTCACCCGCGCCCCGGGGACCCGTTCGGTGAGCGAGCGGACGTGGTCGGCGCCCATCGCCCCCAGCCCGATGACGCCGACCTCGACCACGGTCACTGCTCCTCGGCCACGTCCTCGTCGGCGGCCTGCTCCTCCAGCGAGGCGCCGTACTCCTCGGCGTTCTCGGGGGTCACCACGGTCACCCCGGTGTCGACACGGGCGTCGATGGTGCCGCCGTCGAGGAGCTCGACGGCGAGCTCCACGCTCGTGCGGCCCATCTGGTAGGAGTTCTGCGCGATGCTGGCGTCGAGCTCGCCGGCGAGCATCGAGTCGACCGCATCGCTCGTGCCGTCCACGCCGATGACGAGGATGTCCTCGAGGTCCACCCCGGCCGCCTTGACGGCCTCGAGGGCGCCGAGCGCCATGTCGTCGTTCGCGGCGAAGACGATCGAGACATCGGGGTTTGACTGGAGGATGTCGGCCATGACCGAGCGGCCCTCGGCGCGGTCGGAGTTCGCCGCGAGGTCCGCGACGACCTCGATGCCGCTGCCCTCGAGGGTGTCGATGACGCCGTCGACACGGCTGTCGGTCGACGGGTTGCCCGGCACGCCGCGGATGAGGGCGATGGTGCCGCTGTCGGCCTGCTCGAGGATGAACTCACCGGCGGTGACGCCGGCGGCGTAGTTGTCGGTGCCGACGAAGGTCTCCTTGCCGTCCCAGCCCTCGATGTCGGTGTCGACGAGGAGCACCGGGATGTCGGCGTCGACCGCCTGCTGGAGGATCGGCTCGAGCTGGTCGGCCTGGGTCGGGGCGACGACGAGGGCGTCGACCTGCTGGGTGATGGCCGCCCGGACCTTGTCGATCTGCTCCTGGACCTGGGTCTCGGCGGTGGCCCCGGCGAGCGTGACGTTGACCCCGGCGGCCTCGGCGCCGTCCTCGACCCCTCCTGCGACCTGGAGCCAGAACGGTGAGGAGAGGGTCTTGAGCACGACGGCGACGTCGTAGGTCTCCTCCCCGTCACCGTCACCGGTGCTGCCGCCGTCCCCGGTGCCGTTGTCGCCGCCGCATGCGGCGAGCAGGAGCGCTCCGGTGGCGGCGACGGCCGCGAGCGCGTGACGTGTGTGCCTCATTGCGGTTGTCCCTTCTGCGTGGTGCCGTTGGTGGCCCCGACGATCATCGCGACCATGTCCTGCACCGTGTCCGGCGTGGGCCGGACCGAGCCCACGACCCGTCCCTGCCGCATGACGACGGCGTTGTCGCACACCTGGACGACGTGGTCCATGTTGTGCGAGATGAGGATGATGGAGATGCCGTGCTCGGGCAGCCGGCGGATGGTGTCGAGGACGTTGCGGGTCTCGCGCACCCCGAGCGCCGCGGTCGGCTCGTCGAGGATGAGGACCCGGCGGGCGAAGGCGACCGCGCGCGCGACGGCGATCGCCTGCCGCTGCCCGCCGGACATGAGCCCGACCTGTCCGCGGAGGTCGGGCAGGTGGACCTGGAGGGTGGCGAGCCGCTCGGCGACGTCGCGGCGCATCGCCTTGCGGTCGAGCCAGCCGATCCCGCGCCAGCGGCGGGGTCTGGTGAGCTCGTGCCCGACGTAGAGGTTCGTCGCGACGTCGAGGTTGTCGAAGAGGGAGAGGTCCTGGTAGACGGCCTCGATGCCGTGCTCGCGCGCCACGGTGGGGCTGGTGAGGGCGACCCGCTCGCCGTCGAGCCGGATCTCCCCGTCGTCGAGCTGGTGGACGCCGGTGACCGCCTTGATGAGGGTGGACTTGCCCGCGCCGTTGTCGCCGAGCAGGCCGAGCACCTCCCCGCGGTGGACGGTGAGGTCGACCCCGGCGAGGGCGGTGACCGCCCCGAAGCGCTTGACCGCCCCGTGGACCTCGAGCACCGGGGTCCCGTCCCGGTCGGCCGGGGCCGGGTGCGGCTGCGTCGTCGTCATCGCGGGGCCTCCGACTCCTCGGTGCGCACGACGCGCAGCCGGGTCTCGAGCCGCGAGCGGACGACGTCGAGCTGGACGGCGATGACGACGGCGGCCCCGAGCGCCACGTACTGCCAGCTGCTCTGGACGTTCATGAGGTTGAGGCCGTTCTGGATGACGCCGAGGATGAGCGCGCCGACGAGCGTCCCGACGACGGTGCCTCGGCCGCCGAAGAAGCTCGCCCCGCCGATGATGACGGCGGCGATCGCGGAGAGCTCGAGGAGGTTTCCGGCCGTGGGGT
>DAHVRG010000123.1 GCA_027322565.1 Georgenia sp. | reverse complement strand
GCGGCGCCCGGGTCCACGTCGTCCCGCAGCACACGACGCTCGCCGAGATCATCGCGCTCGACCCCGACGGCGTATTCTTCTCCAACGGCCCGGGCGACCCCGCCAGCGCCGACCACGAGGTCGAGCTGCTGCGCGGCGTCCTCACCCAGGGGATCCCCTTCTTCGGGATCTGCTTCGGCAACCAGCTCCTCGGCCGGGCGCTGGGCTACGGCACCTACAAGCTCGAGTACGGGCACCGCGGCGTCAACCAGCCGGTGCTCGACCGCACCACGGGCAGGGTGGAGATCACCGCCCACAACCACGGGTTCGCCGTCGACGCCCCGATCGCCGAGGTGAGCACCGCGCCCTACGACAACGGACGCTTCGGTCGCGTCGAGGTCTCCCACATCAGCCTCAACGACGGCGTCGTCGAGGGCCTGCGTGCCCTGGACATCCCCGCCTTCTCCGTCCAGTACCACCCCGAGGCGGCCGCGGGCCCGCACGACGCCGCCCACCTGTTCGACCAGTTCCTCGAGCTCGTCACGCAGTACCGCAGCTCGCGCACCCAGACCACCGGAGAGAACGCCTGATGCCGCGCCGTACCGACCTGCGTTCCGTCCTCGTCATCGGCTCCGGCCCGATCGTCATCGGCCAGGCCGCCGAGTTCGACTACTCCGGCACCCAGGCCTGCCGGGTGCTGCGCGAGGAGGGCCTGCGCGTCATCCTCGTCAACTCCAACCCCGCGACGATCATGACCGACCCCGAGGTCGCCGACGCCACCTACGTCGAGCCGATCACCCCCGAGGTCGTCGCCACGATCATCGCCAAGGAGCGGCCGGACGCCCTCCTGCCCACCCTCGGCGGGCAGACCGCCCTCAACACCGCCATCGCGCTCGACGAGGCCGGGGTGCTCGAGGAGTACGGGGTCGAGCTCATCGGCGCCTCCGTCGCGGCGATCCACGCCGCCGAGGACCGCCAGGCGTTCAAGGACATCGTCGAGCGGTGCGGCGCCGAGGTGGCCCGCTCCGTCATCGCCCACTCCCTGGAGGAGTGCCACGCTGCCGCGGAGGAGCTGGGCTACCCGCTCGTCGTACGCCCCTCCTTCACGATGGGCGGCCTCGGCTCCGGCCTGGCCTACGACGCGGAGGACCTCGAGCGCATCGCGGGTGCCGGCCTGCAGTACTCGCCGACCACCGAGGTCCTCCTCGAGGAGTCGATCCTCGGCTGGAAGGAGTACGAGCTCGAGCTCATCCGCGACCGGTCGGACAACGTCATCGTCGTGTGCTCCATCGAGAACGTCGACCCGGTCGGCGTGCACACCGGCGACTCCGTCACCGTGGCTCCGGCCATGACCCTCACCGACCGCGAGTTCCAGCGGATGCGGGACATCGGCATCGCGGTCATCCGGGAGGTCGGGGTGGACACCGGCGGGTGCAACGTCCAGTTCGCCGTCGAGCCCGCCACCGGTCGGATGATCGTCATCGAGATGAACCCGCGGGTGTCCCGCTCCTCCGCGCTGGCCTCCAAGGCCACCGGGTTCCACATCGCGAAGATCGCGGCGCGGCTGGCGATCGGCTACACCCTGGAGGAGATCCCCAACGACATCACCAGGTCCACCCCGGCCTCGTTCGAGCCCGCGCTGGACTACGTCGTCGTCAAGGTGCCCCGGTTCGCCTTCGAGAAGTTCCCCGCCGCCGACCCGGTGCTGACGACGACGATGAAGTCGGTGGGCGAGGCGATGGCCCTGGGCCGCAACTACACCGAGGCGCTGCAGAAGGCGCTGCGGTCCATCGACTCCGGGGGCAGCGTCTTCCACTGGGACGGGCCGGCCCCGGACGCCGAGGAGACCGCCGCCCTCCTGGAGTCGGTGCGCACCCCCACGGCGAACCGGCTGGTCGACCTGCAGCAGGCCCTCCGCGGCGGGGCCACCGTCGAGGAGCTCCACGAGGCGACGAGCATCGACCCGTGGTTCCTCGACCAGATGGTCCTCATCGAGGAGGTCGCGGCCGAGCTGCGGAACGCGCCCGCGCTCACCCGTGAGCTGCTCGCCGAGGCCAAGCGGCACGGCTTCTCCGACGCGCAGATCGGCCAGCTGCGCGACCTGTCGGAGGACGCCGTGCGTGAGGTCCGCCACGCCTACGGCCTGCGCCCGGTGTACAAGACGGTCGACACCTGCGCCGCCGAGTTCGCCGCCGAGACCCCGTACCACTACTCCTCCTACGACCTGGAGACCGAGGTGCAGCCGCGGGAGCGGGAGGCCGTCATCATCCTCGGCTCGGGGCCGAACCGGATCGGGCAGGGCATCGAGTTCGACTACTCCTGCGTACACGCCACCATGGCGCTGGCCGAGCAGTACGAGACGGTCATGGTCAACTGCAACCCGGAGACCGTGTCGACCGACTACGACATCTCCGACCGCCTCTACTTCGAGCCGCTGACCTTCGAGGACGTCCTCGAGGTGTACCACGCCGAGCGCGCGGTCGGGCCCGTCGCCGGCGTCGTCGTCCAGCTCGGCGGGCAGACCCCGCTGAGCCTGGCCCAGCGGCTCGCCGACGCCGGGGTCCCGATCCTCGGGACGCCGCCCGAGGCGATCGACGCGGCGGAGGACCGGGGCAACTTCGGCGCCGTCCTCGACCGCGCCGGGCTGCCCGCCCCCGCGTTCGGCACGGCGACGACCCTCGAGCAGGCGGAGGAGGTCGCCGAGCGGGTCGGGTACCCGGTGCTCGTGCGTCCGTCGTACGTGCTCGGCGGGCGCGGGATGGAGATCGTCTACGACGCCGCCCAGCTCCGCGACTACGCCGTGCGCACCGGCATCGGCGCCACGACCGGGCCGCTCCTCATCGACCGGTTCCTCGACGACGCCATCGAGATCGATGTCGACGCCATCTACGACGGCACCGAGCTCTTCCTCGGCGGCGTCATGGAGCACATCGAGGAGGCCGGCATCCACTCCGGTGACTCCGCCTGCGTGCTGCCGCCGGTGACGATCTCCCAGCGGGAGATCGAGCGGATCGCGGAGTCGACGAGGGCCATCGCCGACGGCGTCGGCGTGCGCGGGCTCATCAACATCCAGTTCGCGCTCGTCTCCGACGTCCTCTACGTCATCGAGGCCAACCCGCGTGCCTCGCGCACCGTCCCGTTCGTCGCCAAGGCGACCGGTGTCCCGCTGGCCAAGGCGGCGTCCCTCGTCATGGCGGGCACGACGATCGCCGAGCTGCGGGAGCGGGGCATCCTGCCGGAGCGGGACGCCACCCACCCCGACAGCGGGGCTCCGCTCGCCGTCAAGGAGGCGGTGCTGCCGTTCAAGCGGTTCGCCACCCGGGAGGGCTCGGTCGTCGACACCGTGCTCGGGCCGGAGATGCGGTCGACCGGCGAGGTCATGGGCTACGACGTCGACTTCCCGCGGGCCTTCGCCAAGTCCCAGGCCGCCGCGTACGGCGGGCTGCCGGCCGGCGGCACGGTGTTCGTCTCCGTCGCCGACCGGGACAAGCGGGCGCTGGCCATCCCGGTCGCCCGGCTGCAGAGCCTCGGCTTCGAGATCCTCGCCACGGCCGGCACTGCCGCGGTGCTCCACCGTAACGGCATCCCGGCCCGGCTCGTGCGCAAGGCCTCCGACGGCCGCGGCCCCGACGGCGAGCCGACGATCACCGACCTCATCGAGTCGGGTGAGGTCGACATGGTCGTCAACACCCCGTCCGGGCAGGGCACCCGGGCCGACGGCTACGAGATCCGCACTGCGACGACGGCGACCGACAAGCCGATCATCACGACGATGCAGGAGTTCAACGCCGCGGTGCAGGCGATCGAGGTCTCCGGGCTCGGCCCGATGACCGTGACGTCCCTCCAGGAGCACGACACCGCCCGCACCGCCCGAGCCACCCCATGACCGCCGACAGCCCACTTCCCGCCGACAGCCCACTTCCCGCCGAGAGCCCACTTCCCGACGGCGTCGCTCCCCAGGTCCCGTTCGGCACCCGCCTCGCCGCAGCCCTCGACCAGCGCGGCCCGCTGTGCGTCGGTATCGACCCACACCCCGGGCTGCTCACCGCGTGGGGGCTGCAGGACGACCCGGCCGGGCTGCGCGACTTCGCGCTGCGGGTCGTCGACGCCCTGGCGGACCGCGTGGCGGCCATCAAGCCGCAGTCGGCGCTGTTCGAGCGGCACGGTGCGGCCGGCTTCGCCGTGCTCGAGGAGGTGCTGGCCGCCTGCCGGCAGGCCGGTGTCCTCACCGTGCTCGACGTCAAGCGCGGAGACATCGGGTCGACCATGGCCGGGTACGCCCAGGCCTACCTGGACGACGGCGCACCCCTCGCGGCGGACGCCGTCACGCTCTCCCCGTACCTCGGGCTCGGCTCGCTGGCCCCCGCCGTCGAGCTGGCGCACGCCACCGGCAGGGGGGTGTTCGTCCTCGCGCTCACCTCCAACCCGGAGGGGGCGGCCGTCCAGCACGCGCTCGGCCCGGATGGTCGCGCGGTCGCCGCCGCGATCGTCGACGGCGTCGGCGCGCTCAACGCCGCCGGCCCGGTGGGTGAGGGGCTCGGGTCGGTCGGCCTCGTCGTCGGTGCCACGACCGGGTCGGCGGTGCGGGACCTCGAGATCGACCTCGCCGCCTCCCAGGCGCCGCTACTGGTCCCGGGGGTCGGGGCGCAGGGCGCCGGACGTGCCGAGGTCGCCGCCGTGTTCGCGGGGGCCGAGCACGCCGTGCTGGCGAGCACCTCCCGGGCGGTGCTCGGTGCCGGGCCGCGGGCGTCCGGCCTCCGGGAGGCCGCCGCCGCTACCGCGGCGGAGGTCCGCGAGGCCCTGGGCCGGTGAACCCCCGCCGCCGGGCAGTACCGGCCCGGCACCGTACCGGTACTGGCACACTTGCCCCCGTGCTCGGTACCTTGCGCTGAGCAGCAGTCTGAGTCCCCGTCCCCGAGGTGATCGTCGTGGCCCTTCCGTCCCTGACCCCCGAGCAACGCGCTGCCGCGCTGGCCAAGGCCGCCGCAGCACGCAGCCGCCGCGCGGAGGTGAAGAACCGGCTGAAGTACTCGCAGACCTCGCTCGCGCAGGTCATCGAGGACGCGGCGGAGGACGAGGCGCTGGGCAAGATGCGCGTCGTCGAGCTGCTCGAGTCGCTCCCGGGGGTGGGGAAGGTGAAGAGCCGGGCGATCATGGCGGACATCGGGATCTCGGAGTCCCGGCGCGTGCGCGGCCTGGGCCACAACCAGCTCGAGGCGCTCCTCGAGCGGTTCGGGTGACCGTGTCACCGAGCTCTCCCGGAACGGAGTCGCGCCTCACCGTGCTGGCCGGACCCACCGCCGTCGGCAAGGGGACCGTGTCGGCGGACATCCGCCGCCGCTACCCGCAGGTCTGGCTGTCGGTGTCCGTGACGACCCGTCCACCTCGTCCCAACGAGGTCGACGGCGTCCACTACCACTTCATCTCCGACGCCGAGTTCGACCGGATGATCGCCGACGACGAGCTCCTCGAGTGGGCGGTCGTCCACGGCCGCAACCGGTACGGCACCCCCCGCCGCCCCGTCGAGGAGCAGCTGCGTACCGGTGAGCCGGCGCTGCTCGAGATCGACCTCCAGGGCGCCCGGCAGGTGCGCCGGACGATGCCCAACGCCCACTTCGTCTTCCTCGCCCCGCCCTCGTTCGAGGAGCTGGAGCGGCGGCTCCTGGCGCGAGGCACGGAGGGCCCGGAGGAACGGGCCCGCCGTCTCCTCACCGCGCGGGAGGAGCTCGCCGCCGCCGACGAGTTCGACGACATCGTCGTCAACGACGTCGTGACCCGTGCCACCGACGAGCTCGTCTCCCTCATGGGACTGCCGACGGAGTAGACTTGACCGTTGCGCGTGCCCGCATCCGCGCTCGCGCCGCCCCACCCACCCCGACACTGAGGTGACCATGTCCGGAACCGTTGCCCAGCCCGAGGGCATCACCGACCCGCCGATCGACGAGCTGCTCGAGGCCGCGGACTCCAAGTACGCCCTCGTCATCTACGCCGCCAAGCGCGCGCGTCAGATCAACGCCTACAACGCCCAGCTCCAGGAGGGGCTGCTGGAGTTCGTCGGCCCCCTCGTGCCGCACGGCCAGACCGACAAGCCGCTGTCGATCGCGCTGCGCGAGATCAACGAGGGTCTGCTCCAGACCACTCCGACCACCGAGGAGTGAACCGGCGCCAGCCCGGGCTGCGGGTCCTGCTCGGGGTCACCGGAGGGATCGCCGCCTACAAGGCGGTCTTCATCGTGCGTGCCCTGCGCGAGGCCGGCCACCGGGTGCGCGTCATCCCGACCGAGGCGGCGCTGGAGTTCGTCGGGCGCCCCACCTGGGAGGCCCTGTCCGGGGAGCCGGTGACGACGAGCGTCTTCGAGGGCGCCACCGGGGTCGACCACGTCGCCCTCGGGCGCAGCGCCGACCTCGTCATCGTCGCCCCCGCCACCGCCGACCTGCTCGCCCGGGCGGCGGCGGGCCGGGCGGACGACCTGCTGACGACGACGCTGCTCACCGTCACCTCGCCGGTGCTCCTCGCCCCGGCGATGCACACCGAGATGTGGCAGCACCCGGCGACGGTGGCGAACGTCGCGACCCTGCGCAGCCGGGGCGTCACGGTGCTCGACCCGGACTCCGGGCGTCTCACCGGTGCCGACACGGGCCCCGGCCGGCTGCCCGAGCCGGAGGCCATCACCGCCGCCGCCCTCGCCCTCGTCACGCCCCAGGACCTCGCCGGTCGGCGGGTCGTCGTCAGCGCCGGGGGCACCCGGGAGCCGCTCGACCCCGTCCGGTTCCTCGGGAACCGGTCCTCCGGCCACCAGGGTGCGACCCTGGCCCTCGAGGCAGCGCGGCGCGGCGCCGAGGTCACCCTCCTCGCCGCGTCCATCGACGCCTCCGCCCGCGAGGTCGCGCAGCATCCCGCCGTCGAGGTCGTCGACGTCGAGACGACGGCGGAGCTCGCGGCCGCGGTCGACACGCACACGAGCGGGGCGGACGTGCTCGTCATGGCCGCCGCCGTCGCCGACTTCCGGCCGGCAAGCACCGCCGACCGCAAGATCAAGAAGGACGAGTCGGCCCCCGACGTCGTCCACCTCGTGCAGAACCCCGACATCCTCGCGACCGTCGCCGCCCGCCCGCGTGACGGACTCCTCGTCGTCGGCTTCGCCGCCGAGACCGGCACCCAGGAGGAGGTGCTCGAGCTCGGCCGCTCCAAGGCGCGGCGCAAGGGCGCCGACCTCCTCGCCGTCAACGCCGTCGGTGACGGGAAGGGCTTCGGGGACGTCGCCAACGCCGTCACCGTGCTCGACCGCGACGGTGCGCAGGTCGGCCAGGCCGCCGGCAGCAAGCAGGACGTCGCCCGGGGGCTGTGGGACCTCATCGTCCCGCGGCTCGGCTGAACCGCGTCACGCCGTCATGACGGCGTGGAGCCAGGCCTCGAGCCGGCGCAGCTCGGCACTCGACCCGAAGAGGGGCGCGCGGCCGGGTGAGGGCAGGAAGCCGACCGCGTCCATGACCAGCCAGTAGCGCTCCGGCGGGCCGCCCGTGTGTGCCGCGTAGGCGTCGAGCCACGCCCACGCAAGCCCCGTCCCGACGCTGACGGCGAGGTTCGTCGCGGCGTGCGCCGCGTCCAGCCACGCCGGGCCGATCGAGGTCTCGACCCAGTCGACGACACCGGCGACCTCCTCGCCCTCCCACAGCAGGTTGCGGTGGCTGAAGTCGCGGTGGAGGAAGGTCGGTGTGTATGGCGGCGGGTCCTCCTGGAGAAGGGCGAAGGCGCGCTCCCAGGAGGCCGGGTGGGTCGCCCACTCGGGAACCACCCACTTCTCCGGTCCCGCCCACGACCGGTAGTGCCGGAACGGCTGCCCCGGGTGGACGGCGTGGACAGCGCCGAGCGCCCGCGCCATCGCGGCGAGGTGGGCGGTGTCGGGCGCAGGGACAGGGGCCCCGGGGAGGCAGGACATGAGGTGTGCGGCGACGCCGGTCCGCCGGCCGTGGGCGTCGAGCCCGAGGCTGCGGGGTGCCGGTACGTCTGTGCCGGCCAGCGCCCGCTGGGCGGCCGACTCCCGCATGGTGAGTGCCGCGCCGTGGGAGCGCCACGGCTCCTCGGTCATGAGCCGGAGCACCGACCGGCTGCCGGAGGCGTCGGTCAGCGCGAGCATCGTCGAGGTGAGCCCGCCGGGCAGCTCGGCGACGGCGACGACGGGGTGGCCCAGCACCGACGCTGCCCAGCCGACCGCCCGCTCCCGCACGTGGGCCACCCTAGCGCCGGCTCATCTAGGATCGACCGGTGACCTCCAAGCCCAGCCTGCGTCTGTTCACCTCCGAGTCGGTGACGGAGGGCCACCCGGACAAGGTGTGTGACCGCATCTCCGACTCCATCCTCGACGCGATCCTTCGGGAGGACCCGAGCGCCCGCGTCGCGGTCGAGACGATCGTGACGACCGGCCTGGTCACGGTGGTCGGAGAGGTGACGACCGAGGCGTACGTCGAGATCCCCCAGATCGTGCGCGCCGAGGTCAACGCCATCGGGTACACCTCGTCCTCTATCGGCTTCGACGGCCACTCCTGCGGGGTGCAGGTCTCCATCGGCCAGCAGTCGCCGGACATCGCCAGCGGGGTCGACAAGTCGTGGGAGAGCCGGCTGGGGGAGCGGCACGACCCGTTCGACGACCAGGGCGCCGGCGACCAGGGCTTCATGGTCGGATACGCCAGCGACGACACCCCCCAGCTCATGCCGCTGCCCGTCTGGCTCGCGCACCGGCTCGCCGAGCGCCTCGCCCACGTCCGCAAGGAGGGCATCGTCCCCGGCCTGCGACCCGACGGGAAGACGCAGGTGACCATCGCCTACGACGGCGACCGGCCCGTCGCGCTGGACTCCATGGTCGTCTCTGCCCAGCACGACGCCGACGTCACCTCCGCGTGGCTGCACTCGGCGATCGCCGCCGAGGTCGTCGCTCCCGTGCTCGCCGAGCACGCCCCGCAGCTCGACACGGCCGGTCACACCCTCTACGTCAACCCCACGGGCCAGTTCGTCGTCGGTGGCCCCATGGGTGACGCCGGGCTCACGGGGCGCAAGATCATCGTCGACACCTACGGCGGCATGGCCCGGCACGGGGGCGGTGCCTTCTCCGGGAAGGACCCGTCGAAGGTCGACCGCTCCGCCTCCTACGCCACGCGCTGGGTGGCGAAGAACGTCGTCGCCGCCGGGCTCGCCCGCCGCTGCGAGGTGCACGTCGCCTACGCCATCGGCAAGGCGCACCCGGTCGGGGTGTACGTCGAGACCTTCGGCACCGAGACCGTGCCGGTGGAGCGGATCACCGCCGCCATCGACGAGGTCTTCGACCTGCGCCCCGCCGCGATCGTCGACTCCCTCGACCTCCTGCGCCCGATCTACCGCGACACGAGCGCCTACGGCCACTTCGGCCGCGAGCTGCCCGCCTTCACCTGGGAGCGCACGGACCGCGTCGTGGAGCTGCGCCGCGCCGTGGGCTGAGCCGCCGGCCGCCCCTGTGGACGGTCCCCTCGCGTCGGTGCGGCGTGGTGAGATTGGTGAGCGGAGGTGAGACCGGTGCAGCAGCCCACACTGCTCGAGGGCACGACCGGGGTGCGCACGGTCGACCGCGCGGAGGCGGCGGGCGTCGAGCTGCCGGTCGCGCGCGTCGCCGTC
>DAHVRG010000109.1 GCA_027322565.1 Georgenia sp. | reverse complement strand
TGCTCTTCGTCGTCGTCCTGTTCTTCTTCCTCAAAGACGGGCCGCGGATCTGGCACGCGTTCCTCGACTTCGTGCCGGGCCGCCACCGGGCCCGGGTGGACACGCTGGCCGCGCAGTCGTTCTGGACCATCGGTGCGTTCTTCCGCGCCCAGCTGCTCGTCGCCGTCGTCGACGCCGTGTTCATCGGGCTCGGGCTATGGGCCCTGCGGGTCCCGCTCGTCCTGCCCCTGAGCGTGCTCGTGTTCATCGGCGGGCTCTTCCCGATCATCGGTGCCTTCCTCTCCGGCTCCGTTGCTGTGGCCGTGGCGCTCGCCGACCGCGGACCGGTCATCGCCCTGGCGGTGCTCGGCGTCGTCCTCCTCGTGCAGCAGCTCGAGGGCAACGTGCTGGAGCCGTACATCCAGGGCAGGGTCATCCACCTGCACCCGCTGGTCATCATCCTCGCGGTGACCACCGGCGGGATCCTCATGGGCATCCTCGGGGCGTTCCTCGCCGTCCCCGTCGCGGCGGTGGTGGCGCGACTGGTCGACCATCTCCGCGGGCGGCCGCCGGCGGCCGGCCCGACCGGGAGGCGACGGCGGCGGTCGTCGTCCGCGGGTGAGGCGCAGCAGGCCGGCCCGGAGGGCGGAGGGGTGGGCGGGCCCGGCAGCGCGTAAGGCTGCGCGACGGCTCTCGCGCCCGTCGGACTGCCCGGGCCGCCGGGTTGCAAAGAGGCCTACCGGCGGTTGTGCATCCCGATGCTGCGACAGGGCTGCGGGCACCGGCGCGCCGGGCGGGCGGGCGTGGGCGCTCGTCGTCGCGTGTCGGGTACTGTCGCCGTCAACGCGCTCGCACGTGCGCCGACGGGCGGCGGCATCACGAGGAGGACTCATGGCGGGAGACGGGCGCGGATGCTGGACTGGGGCACCCTGATGGCGGGCGCCGACGCGTTGCCGCTCCCGAAAGGTCTGCCAGGTGACCTGGCCTGGGTGAACAGCAGCCTGGTGCGGACCGCCGACCGGGTCTCCCAGACACAGATCCACCAGCACGGCGGGCGCTCCGCCAGTGGCAGCGACAGTGGGACGAGGCGCAGGACACCTACCATGCCCACCAGCTGCGGCGCGTGAACACCCAGCCGTTCCCGGAGGAGGACCGGCAGCGAATCGCTGACGGCTACGCCGACGAACGCGATGCCGAGCACCGACGCCCGCTCGGGCTGTACACCGCGGCGATGGAGGAGCTGCGGGCAGCCGGACGGTCCGCGGCGACCACGGTTCGCGGCCAGTGCGACCTCGTCGTGCCGCCCGGGAAGGCGGGCAGCCGCCTCGAGGTCGGCGCGCACCTGCTGCGCGGCCTGCCGCTGTCCGGTGGGGAGGCGATGAGCGAGCTTGCCGCCGAGCGGGCGCCCGAGCTCGTCGCCGCGCTCCGTCCGGCCCTCAGGGCGAGCTGCTGGCGCAGACCGTCGCACAGTACGGCGGATCGGAGCGACTACCAGAGCACGGCGTTGGCAGCCCGGTACCTCCACGCCTACATCGACACGGTCAGCAGCGGGACCTTCACCTACGGCCAGGAGCTCGCCGAGCACGCGTTCACGGACGCCAGGACCGGCACCGCGGACGTCATCGCCGCCCGTGTCGAGGACTTCGTACGGGCTACCCGGTCGCCCGATGCCACCGACATGGTCATGGGCCGGGAGGGCGGCGACGACCCCGGGTACCGGATCCACTTTCCGTCCGAGGTGAAGAACGGGTTCGCGCGGTTGTTCGCCCAGGACCGGCCCGACCAGGTGGTCACCGCCGAGAACTCAGACGCGCTGGACAACCCGCCGGCCCTGCAGCGCGTGTTCAACGCCGCCGTCGCCCAGAACGCACATGCCCTCAGCGAGGCCTTCGCCTCAGAACACGGCGATCCGACCGCTGTGATGGACCGTGGCGCCGGCTTCCTCGTCTACCTCACCGAGAGCGCCAACCTGGGACTGGCGGACCTCGCCGACGAGAAGGATGCGTACAACGAGTACCTCAAGGACGTCGTCAACCCGGGTGCCGGTCTGCTGCCCGTGGACAAGATCCCGGTGGTCGGCAAGCCGGCCGACGGTGCGTACGGGTTGGCCACCGACGCGATCCTGGACCAGCTCTTCGACACCGGTCACTCTCTCCGGCAGCAGACGAACGCGGCGGACACCGGCCGGCTCGTCCGCGAGCTGCTCGACGACCAGGCCGCCATCGCGGTCACCGAGGCGGGCGCGTGGCAGCCGGGTAAGGACCCGGTCGCGTTGGCCGAGCGGGACGGACTGACCGGCACCGAGAGCTTCATCCGTGACGGAGAGCTCATGCCGCTGGAGGAGATCTACGCCAGTGACCGGCGGACGAACAGGTTCTTCAACTACTTCCTGAGAGCCGACGACGGCGCCGCGGGAGCGATCCAGGAGCTGACCGACCAGGTTCAGGAGGCGGTCGGCAGCGCCACACGGGAGGCGCAGGACGACTTCCGCGCGGGGGGCGGTGACGGGTGAACGGCGCACGGCGTCGCGGTGGGGCCACTGCGCGACGGAGGCTCCGCCGTCGGACGGCGGCGGTGCTGCTCGCCGTCATGACGGCGGCCGGGTGTTCCTCGCCTCCCCCGGTGGAAGAGGTGATCCCGGACGGCGAGCAGCCGCTGGATGACTCTTGGTGCCAGGTCCTGAGCTCCGGGGAGGTCCAGGCCCTGCTGGGGGAGGGCGACATCGAGCGGGTGCGGCAGTCCGGTGGCTACCGGCCGGCCATGGACAGGTCGGTGGCCCGCTGTAGCGTCGTCTGGGCTGACGGTGACCACCCCGTCGTCCTCGTCAACTCGATGATCGAGCGGTTGCGTGGTGGTCAGCTCTACGTCGAGTCGCTCACGGACCTGCGCGACATGCTCGGGACCCGTGGGCAGCGGCTCGACGCCGGTGACGTTGTGGAGCTGCAACCGGGGACCTACCTCCACATCCCGGAACCTGACCGAAGAGGCGCCGTCGAGCGCGGCTCGGTGCGAGTGTTCCTCGGGTGTGACACGGGTGAGAGGCAGCCGGTGCTCCTGGGCGCGTCGGCCGACATCCGGGTGGCGGAGGCGGGCCGGAACCTGACGCAGGAGCAGTTCGCAGCCCTGGGCGAGCGGCTGGTGGCCACGACGACGCAGGTCTATCCGTGCGACGGCGAGCTCCGGTCCCTCGGGCCGGAGGACTGGGAGCCGCTCACCGAGCTGGCGCTCGAGAACTGACGTTCGGCGGAACGACCCGACAGCGGCTCACCGGACGGTTGGCCGCCGCCCTTCCGGAGCCGCCCTCGCCGGATGGGGGGAGCGGACGGGCCTAGGCGACCGGCACGCTCTCGCGGACGAGCTCGAGCACCTGCGCCGCCGCCTTGTCCGCACCCGCGATGAGCGGGGAGGGCACCCCCGGCGTCGCGCCGATCGCCGAGCCGGGCTGGACGTCCCCGGCCGGGATGCCGATGACCACGATCTGAGGGTCGGGGCGCCCCTCGGCGTCGACGAGATGGAACTCCTCCGGCGTGCAGTCCAGGCTCCGGGCGCGCACGACCGTCCCGTCCGGCGCGGTCCGGGTGTGCAGCCGGGCGCGGCCGGAGGCGAACAGCGAGCGGAGCAGCGGGTCGTCCGTCACGTCCGCGTGCCCCTTCGACATGCGGGTCTCGACGAAGGCACGGACGCGGTGCTCCCGGCCCACGACCTGCGAGCGCGCGACGAACGTCTCCCTCTCCACGGTGACAGTCAGTCCCTCGCCGAGCAGTTCGACGACGCCCGCACGGACGAGCGCGAGCAGCTGCGCCGTCCGCTCCGGGGGCGGACCGGAGGCCAGCGCCAGGCCGAGGGCGTCGAACCAGCCGCGCACGTCCTTCGTCACGGACGCCGGGTGGATGGCGCCGGCCCGGACGAGGCCGGCGACGTGGCCGCGCAGGACGGCCATCGCCCGGTTGACCTCGGAGCGCGGGCTGGCGAACGGGCGGGTGATCGACTCGTACTCCGCCTCGACCCAGCGCCGCGTCCACTCGTGCCACTCCTCGGGGAGAGGGCGCCGGACGTCGGGGCGGTCGAGCCGGTGGACGTCGAGCAGGCGGGCGGGGTCGACGACGACGTCGCGGACCAGGCCGTTGAGCCCGTCGAGCTTCGTCGCCGCGATCCGGGCGAGGAGCTCGGCGGGGAGCTCGCCGTCGTCGGCGGGGACGGACGGGACCGTCGCGGGGTGGTGCCTGGCCAGCGTCGTCAGGTGCGCGACGACGAGCTCGCGGGCCAGCTGGGGCCAGACGTCGCGGGTGAAGTCCTGGTCCCGCGCGGTGGCGGCCCGGGCGAACCACTCGCGCGTGGCCAGTCGCGGGACGTACCTCGGTGGGAAGCCCCCGTACCAGGACTTCGAGCGGTAGGGCAGGCCACGGCGCGAGCCGACGAGCAGCCGCGGCTCGCGCCCGGAGGGCAGGTAGGTGAGGTCGAACGGCGACTCTCCGGCGACGAAGCGGCCCCCGCGTCCGCCGGTGAGGACCGCGACGACGTCGAAGAAGTTCGCCCCCAGCCCGGCGACGACGACGTCCTCGCCTGCGGGCACGGCGTCCCAGTCACGCTCGGCCGGCATCCCCGGCTCGACGTAGACGAGTCCGTGCCGCTCGGCGGTGGCGATCCGCTCCTCGGTCTCGGGGGAGCGGCGCGCCTGGATCATCCCCTGGGCGAGGACGACGGCACGGGCCCGGAACGCGCGTCCGTCCGCCAGCCGCACGGTCCGCACCCCCGTCCCCCCGCCCGCCGACAGCCCACTTCCTGCCGACAGCCCATTTCTCGCCGACAGCCCACTTCCCGGCGAGAGCTCACTTCCCGGCGAGAGCTCACTTCCCGACGCGTCGATCCCGACGACCGTCCCGACGACCGCCGTGAGCCGGACCCCTCCCCGCGCGAGGATCGCCTCGAGCTGCTCGCGGAAGTACACGCCCTGCAGGCGTCGGGTGGGGTAGGACCACGGCTCGACCGCCGCGGCCTCCTCTGCCACCCAGTCCGGGCGCGGGCCGGCGCTCCACCCGGCTGAGGCGGGTGCCGTCACCCGCGGGACGCCGGCGACGACGTCGTGCGCCCATCGGACGAGGTCGGGGCCCGGGGTGACGGGCCCACTCATCGGGGTCGAGTCGTCGGGGTAGATCGTCGTGTGCCCGCTGTAGGTGTTGTTGAGCAGCTCGGGGCTCTGGTCGGTGCGCCAGGTCGCGCCGGCGCCCACCTCGAACCGGTCGACCACGACGACGTGCACCGGCCGGTCACCGGTGCCACGGGCGGTCAGCCGCTCGACGACCGAGACCGCGCGCGGACCGCCTCCGACGATGACGAGGTCGACGTCGGCAGGACTCGCTTCGTCGGGAAGTGCGCTGTCGCCGGGAAGTGCGCTGTCGGTGACAGAGGGGTTGTCGGCGGGAAGTGAGCTCTCGCCGGGAAGTGCGCTGTCGGTGATAGAGGGGTTGTCGGCGGGAAGTGAGCTCTCGCCGGGAAGTG
>DAHVRG010000096.1 GCA_027322565.1 Georgenia sp. | reverse complement strand
GAACCCACGACCTCCTCGTCCCGAACGAGGCGCGCTACCAAGCTGCGCCACACCCCGAAGAAGCCCGTTCAGGATACCGGAGCCTGGCCGCCGGAGTGAAACCCGTTGCCGGGTGTGTGACGAGGATCGCCCCAGGAGGACGGCACGAGCTCGAGGATGCTCACCTCCGGGCGGCAGGCGAACCGCACCGGCGTGTAGGGGGAGGTGCCCATGCCGGCGGAGACGTTGAGCCAGGTCGAGCCGTCGCCGCCGGTGCGGTCCGGGCGCGGCCCCGGCCAGCCGTGCAGGCCGCTGGCCCGCCCGGTGTCGAGGTCGCAGTTGGTCACCAGGGCGCCGTAGCCGGGGACGCGCAGCTGCCCGCCGTGGGTGTGCCCGGCGAGGACGAGGTCGCACCCGTCGGCGTGCATGGCGTCCAGCACCCGCGTGTAGGGGGCGTGCGAGACGCCGATGTGGAGGTCGGCCCGCTCGGCGGGTGCGGGGAAGCGGTCCCGCTCGAGGTGCGGGTCGTCCACGCCCACGAAGGAGACGGTCCGCCCGGCGACCTCGAGGGTGCCGCGGGCGTTGTGGAGGTCGAGCCAGCCGCCGGAGGAGAGCGTCGCGACGATGTCGTCGACCGGCAGCCGGCGGGCCTCGTCGGTGGTCGGCCGACGCCACGCCGGCGGCAGGAGGTAGCGTGCCGGGTTCTTCGGCTTCGGACCGTAGATGTCGTTGGAGCCGAGGACGAACACGCCGGGCAGGTCGAACAGGGGGCCGAGGGCACAGCGGACGGCGGGCACGGCGTCGGCGTGGGCGAGGTTGTCCCCGGTGGAGACCACGAGGTCGGGTTCGAGCTCGACGAGCCGGCGCGTCCACTCCTGCTTGAGCCGCTGGTCAGGGGTGAGGTGGAGGTCCGAGACGTGGAGGAGGCGCAGCGGCCTGCTCCCGGGCGCGAGCACCGGGACGGTGTGCGCCCGCACGGTGAACATCCGGGTCTCGGCGACGGCCCAGGTCAGCCCGCCGAGGGCGGCTGCCGCGACCGCCCCCGCAACACGTGGCAGCACGCTCAGTCGTCGTTCCCGCCGCGGCCGCGGCCGCGGTCACCGTCGCCCCCGCGGTCGCCGCGGCCCCGGTCTCCGCCACGGCGGTCGTCCCGGTCCCGGTCCCGGTCTCCGCGGTTGTCGCCGCCCGACCGCTCGTCGTCATCGGAGCTGTCCCGACCGCCGCTCGTGTAGATCGTCACGGTCTGCCCTCGCTGCGCCTGGCTGCCCGCAGCGGGAGACGTCGCGACGGCGAGCCCCTCCGGCCAGCCGGAGTCGACGGCGTGACCCATCCGCACGTCGAAGCCGGCCTGCTCGAGCGTGCGGCGGGCGTCCTCGACCGTCTGCCCGCCGATGCTCGGGACGCGGATCCGCTCGCCGTGGACGACTCGGCTGGGCGCGTCGGCAAAGTTCTCCACGGGCATGCCCTCGGTGGCCCGCTCCATGTACGCCTTCCACGTCGGTGCGGCGATGAGACCGCCGTAGACGCGGTTGCGCCACACCCCGTTGATGACCTCGTAGCCCATCTGCTCGTCCCGGTCGGAGTGGCCCATCCACACCGCCGCCGCCATCTGCGGGACGAACCCGATGAACCAGGCGTGCGTGTCGTCGTTCGCCGTCCCCGTCTTGCCGGCGGTGGGGCGGTCGATCCGCGCGGTGGAGCCGGTCGAGTCCCACTCCGGCCCCATGACGGCCTGGAGGGCGTGGTTGACGCCGCGCACGACGTCCTCCTCGAGCACCCGCTTGCAGTTCGACGGGGGCACGGGGATCTCCTCGCCGTTGCGGTCGGTCATGCTCGTGATCGCCACCGGCTCGCAGGTCACCCCGCCCGCCGCGAGGGTGGCGTAGGCGTTGGCCATCGACAGCGGGGTCACGGTGTTGGACCCGAGGACCATCGCCGGGTTGCTGTCCAGTGGAGCACCCGAGCCCGTCCGCACGCCCATGTCCATCGCGATGTCCGTGATGTCGCACAGGTCCATCTGCTGAGCCATGACGACGAACGAGGTGTTGATCGACGTCCGTGTGGACTCCAGGACCGTCTCGACGCCGCCGCCGAAACCCTCGAGGTTCTTCGGCTCGTAGTTACCCGCCGGGCGGAACCGCCGGTCGTGGTCGCACGAGATCGTCCAGGTGTCCCGCGGGAAGACCCGGTTGGCCGAGTTCACCCGGTCCATGAGGGAGTTCCCCTCACGCAGCCACTGGACCAGGGTGAAGACCTTGAACGTGGACCCGGACTGGAATCCGGAGCCGCCGCCGTGCGACTTCCCGACGTTGTAGTTGACCTGGGTGGCGCGCGGGTCGCTCTCGCTCGCGACGCCGTAGTTCGTGTTCTGCGCCATCGCGAAGATCCGGCCCGTGCCCGGCTCGACCGACGACAGTGCCACCGAGATCCCGGACTCGTCGTCGATCGGGACCGCGCCGGTCACCGCGTCGAAGGCGGCCTGCTGCTTCTCCGGGTCGAGGGTGGTGTGGATGGTCAGGCCGCCGCGGTTGAGCAGCTGGCGGCGGTCCTCGACAGTCTCGCCGTAGGCCTCGTTGTTGAGGATCTCGTTGACGACGTACTGGCAGAAGTACGCGGCGTTCCCGGCGACGCCGCACCCACGTGGGGCGTCCTGCGGGTCGAGCATGTCCGGGACGGGGATCGCCACGGCCTCGTCGTACTCGGCCTGGGTGATGAAGCCCTCGCTGAGCATCGTGCCGAGCACGGTGTTGCGGCGGCGCTCGGCGTTCTCCGGGTTGGTCACGGGGTCCCACTTGGCGGGGGATTGGGTGATGCCGGCAAGGAGCGCCGACTCGGCGATGTTGAGGTCGGCCGCGGACTTGTTGAAGTAGTGGTGCGCGGCGGCCTCCACCCCCCACTGGGACGGGCCGAACTGCGCGATGTTGAGGTAACCGGTGAGGATCTCGTCCTTCGACCGGACCTGTTCGAGCGCGATCGCCAGGCGCGCCTCCCGCAGCTTGCGCGCCATCGTCGTCTCGGTCGCAGCCGTGTAGAGGTCCGGGTCGTTGCTCACCCGGCTCTCCTCGATCTGGACGTTCTTCACGTACTGCTGGGTGAGCGTCGACGCACCCTCGAGGTCACCGCCGGCGAGGTTGCGGACGGTCGCCCGCAGGATCCCCTCCGGGTCGACGCCACCGTGCTCGTAGAAGCGCCGGTCCTCGACCGCGACGACGGCGTCCTTCATGTGCTGGGAGATCTCGTCGAAGCCGACGATGATCCGGTTCTCCGCGAAGAACGTGGCCAGCACGTTGCCTTCGGCGTCGAGCATCACGCTCTGCTCCGAGGGCTCGTCGATCTCGAGCTCGGTGGGCAGCTCGTCGAACAGGTCGGTGGTCGCGTTCCCGATCGCTCCCACGGACCCGACGGCGGGGAGCAGCAACCCCGCCAGGAGGACGCCTCCCGCGACGGCGATGAGGAGGAAGGCGAGCATCATGGCGACCAGCTGGACGGGCCGCACCGCGCGACCACGTGACGAAGGACGTGAGGCCATTGCTCTAGAGTACGGTGCTCTCCCCCGGCGAGGTCCAGGCGGTGGGCGAGTTCACCGGGGGTGGGGGTCTTGCTCTTCTGCGCGACGGGTGTGACCATTTCGCCAAGGTCACGATCAGACCATCGGCCTTACTTGTCCCTGACACGTGGCACTACGGTCAGGGCATGAGAGCGGCAAGGATGCCGCGGACAGGAGGTGGAGCATGAGCTCCTACGACGACCAGACCTGGGCGGCGCGCGCCGCATGCCGCCAGATCGAGCCGGACGAGCTTTTCGTCCGTGGAGCGGCACAACGGGCAGCCCGGGAGCTGTGCTTCCGGTGCCCGGTACGGATGGAGTGCCTGGCGGACGCCCTCGACGCCCACGTGAGCTTCGGGGTGTGGGGCGGGCTGACGGAACGGGAGCGGCGGGCGCTGCTGCGCCGCTACCCCGAGGTGGAGTCCTGGGCAGAGCGGCTCAAGGACGAGGACGACGACATCATCGCCGAGCTCCGGGCGGACCGGGCGCCACGCATCCTGGCAAAGATCCGCCAGGCCTAGGATGGCCGCATGAAGACCTGGGAGTACGCGACCATTCCACTGCTCATCCACAACACCAAGGCCATCCTCGACCAGTGGGGAGCGGACGGCTGGGAGCTCGTCCAGGTGGTCCCCGGACCGACGGAGAACCTCGTCGCCTATCTCAAGCGCGAGAAGGCGTGAGCGTCTCCGACCGGCTCCGGGAGCTCGGACTCACCCTGCCCGAGGTCGCGGTCCCGGTGGCGAACTACGTCCCGGCGCTGCGTCACGGTGACCTGGTGTGGACGTCCGGACAGCTGCCGATGGTCGACGGCGCCCTTCCCCTCACCGGCAAGGTCGGTGAGGGGAAGGGCCTTGTGACCCCGGAGCACGCCACCGAGCTCGCCCGCGTCGCTGCGCTCAACGGCCTGGCGGCCGTGGCCGCGAGGGTCGGCAACCTCGACGCCGTCGTCCGGGTGGTCAAGGTCGTCGGCTACGTGGCCAGCGACCCCTCCTTCACGGGGCAGCCGGGCGTGGTCAACGGGGCCTCCGACCTCCTCGGGGAGATCTTCGGCGACGCCGGCATGCATGCCCGCAGCGCCGTCGGGGTCAGCGTCCTCCCGCTCGACGCACCCGTCGAGGTCGAGCTCGTCCTCGCCCTCGCCTGACCGCCCGCTCGGGCGGCCGGTGCGGAAACGCGGTCAGCGGGCGCGGCGCTTGAGCCGCTCGAGATCGAGGATCTGCACCGCGCGGCCCTCGAGGCGGATCCAGCCCCGCGAGATGAAGTCGGCCAGCGACTTGTTCACCGTCTCACGGGAGGCACCGACGAGCTGGGCGAGCTCCTCCTGGGTGAGGTCGTGGGCGACGCGCAGCCCCTCGGGCGTCTGCTCACCGAAGCGCACCGACAGGTCGAGGAGCGCCTTGGCGACGCGGCCGGGGACGTCGGAGAAGACGAGGTCGGCCAGGGCCTCGTTGGTGCGGCGCAGCCGCTGTGCCAGGGCGCGCAGCATGTGCTTGGCCAGGCCGGGGCGCGTGTCGAGCAGGTGCATGAACGGCTCGTGCTGGAGCTCGAGGAGCCGGCTGTTCGCAACCGCGGTGGCGGTGGCGGTCCGCTCACCCGGCTCGAAGAGGGTGAGCTCACCGAGCAGCTCGCCCGGGCCGAGGATGGCCAGCAGGTTCTCCCGCCCGTCGTTCGAGCGGTGTCCGAGCTTGATCTTGCCCTCGAGAACGAGGTAGAGCCGGTCGCCCGGGTCGCCCTCGTGGAAGAGGGTCTCCCCGCGCCGCAGGCTGACCTCCTGCATCGCCTCCCGCAGGGCCGCCCGGGCGTCGTCGTCGAGGGCAGCGAAGAGAGGCACGGAGCTGATCGCGGCGTCGTCCACGGTTGGCATCCTTTTCACGTCGGGGTCTGCGGCCGGGCCGAGGGGCCCATCACGCCCATCCTGCCACCGAGTGTGCCGAACTGCCCGTAACCTGGCGCGGTGGGGATCGAGGAACAGCAGGTCGACCGGGGTCCGGCACCGGCGGTCGAGGTCGACGACCTCCTCGCCGCGGAGTGGCCGGACGCCCGCTGCGAGCTCGACTTCACCTCCCCGTTCGAGCTCCTCGTCGCCACGGTGCTCTCGGCGCAGACCACGGACGTGCGGGTCAACGCCGTCACCCCGGAGCTGTTCCGCCGCTGGCCGGGACCGGCGGAGCTGGCCGCGGCCGGCCAGGAGGAGCTCGAGGAGGTGCTGCGCCCGCTCGGCTTCTTCCGGGCCAAGGCGACGTCGCTGCGCGGGCTGGCCGCCGCGCTGCTCGCGGACCACGGCGGACAGGTGCCCGCCGACCTCGACGCCCTCGTACGGCTGCCGGGTGTCGGGCGCAAGACCGCCAACGTCGTCCTCGGCAACGCCTTCGACATCCCCGGCATCACGGTGGACACCCACGTCGGACGGCTGGCCCGCCGCCTGGGATGGAGCACCAGCAAGGACGCGGTCAAGGTGGAGCGCGAGATCGCCGCGCTCGTCCCCGAGGAGCGGTGGACGATGCTGTGCCACCGGTTGATCTTCCACGGACGCCGGGTCTGCCACTCCCGCCGTCCCGCCTGCGGGGCGTGTGTGCTCGCCGAGCTCTGCCCCAGCTACGGCGCCGGGGAGACGGACCCCGAAGCGGCCGAGGCGCTGGTCCGCCGCCCCGAGTAGCCCGCCCCTTCGGCGAGAGCGCAGTTCCCGACATCGAGGGCCGCTGCCGAGAGCTGAGCTCTCGGTGAGAAGGTGAGCTGGCGTCGGGAAGTGGGCTCTCGCTGGGAAGTGCGCTGTCGGCGGCAGGGGGTGTAGGGGCGTCAGTCCGGGAGGGCGGCGAGGAAGTCGAGGAGCAGCTCGGTGACCTCCTCGGGCGCCTCCTCGGGCAGGAGATGCCCCTTGCTCCGGACCACTGCGGTGCGGAGCGGACCGCGCACGTACGCCGCGTCCGACGCGAACGCGGCCGGCGGTGTCCAGCGGTCGGCGCCGCCACGTACGCTGAGCACCGGAACCTCGACGGGGCTCGCCATCGCGGCGAGGTAGCGCCGCCCGTCCGGCCGGGGGGTGGAGCGGACGAGCCAGCGGAGGTGCTCGAGGCTCGTGTGCGCGACCGACGGCATCCGCATCACCGCCTGGTAGGCGCGCAGCTCCTCGGGCGGGACCCGGCGGCCGGGTGCCGAGGCGTCGGAGAGCACGCGGGCGACGAGGTCGCCGCGGCGCAGTGCCCGCTCGGGGAACCACGGCACCTGGATCCGCGCGAGGAAGGCGCGGGCCCGGGAGGACAGGTGGTTGTTGGGGCGCAGCAGCGGGACCGGGTGAGGGGCGCCGAGCACCGCGACCGCCCGGATGCTGCCCGGGCGGAGCACCGGCATGGACCAGGCGAGCAGGCCACCGAAGTCGTGACCGACGACCACGGCCTGCTCCCGGCCGAGGGACCGCACCACGCCGGCGACGTCGCCGGTGAGCACGGGGGTCGAGTGACCGGCCGGGGGTTTGTCGGAGCCGCCGAACCCGCGCAGGTCCATCGCCGCGACCCGGTAACCCGCCTCGGCGAGCGCGACCAGCTGTGCCCGCCACGCCCACCAGAACTGCGGGAACCCGTGGAGCAGGACGACGAGCTCACCGGACTCCGGCCCGGCGAGGACCACGTGGAAACGGGCACCGTTCGCCGGGACGAAGCGGTGCTCCCACGGTCCGTCCTCCCAGAGGACGCCTTGGTCGGTAGCCACGACGCCCGAGCCTAGACGATCGCCGGGCAGCGCCCGAGAGCCGGACCTCGCACGGAGGTCCGGCTCTCGGGTGAGGGTGAGTCACCGGCGGGCCGGTGACCGGGAAGCTGCTACTTCGCCATGCCGGCCGCGATCTGGTCCATGACCGAGGAG
>DAHVRG010000093.1 GCA_027322565.1 Georgenia sp. | reverse complement strand
CCGGCGCCGGGTCGGCGCCCTGTGCGCAGTCGATCGGCCACCGACCCGACCCGTCCGGAAGCGCGAGCTCTCCGACCGACCGGTTCCGCCCACCGCGTCCGCCCGCCGCGCCGGTGCCGGGCCGGTCCGGGAGAGCAAGGTCGCGCCGCAGCCGGCCCGGTCCGGGAGCGCAAGGTGATGTTGTCCGGAGGGGTCAGACTGATCCATCCACCGGCTCAGCCTCACGACTGACCCACCAGACGGATCACCCGCAGGCCTGATCCACGAGACGGGTCACCCGCAAGGCTGCCCCGTGTGACTGGTCACCCGCGCGGCTGACCCGCCAGGCCGGTCAGCCGTTCGTCTGACCCACCCGGCAGGTCGTCCTCGTCGCTGATCCGTCGGACGGGTCAGCCTCCGGCTGAGTCACCGGGTGGATCAACCTGACCCCTCCGGACAACATCACCCCGCACCTGCGCACCGCACCCGGCCCGCTCGCACCTCCACCCCTCGGGCGGGCGTCTCGGCGCCCTCAGCTCACCGCGCGCTGGACCAGCTCGGTGATGGTCTCCTCGGACTCGGGCGTCACCTCGGCGACGGCGTACGAGGTGGGCCACAGCCCACGGTCGTCGTCGAGCTTCGCCTCGTCGGTGAAACCCAGCACCGTGTACCGCGTCTTGTCCACGTGTCCACTACGGAAGAAGCACACGACGTCTCCGTTCCTGGCATAGGCCGGTTGTCCGTACCACAGCTTGGGCTCCAGCTGCGGGGCCGCCGCCGTGACGACGGCGTGGAGCCGCTCGGCGAGCGCCCGGTGGGGCTCGGGCAGCTTGGCGATCTTCTTCTGGATGTCACGTTCCCCGGCGGCCGCCTTGCGGCTGCGGCCGGCGCTCGCTTCCTGCCGGAGCTCGGCAGCGCGTTCCTTCATCGCGGTGCGCTCCTGCTCGGAGAACCCGCTCCCGGTGTCGAGCTTGGCCATGGTGCCTCCCTCTCGTCGGTCGATTGTTCGACGGTAGGGAACTGCTCCGGGCCGGCACTTCTCGAATCCTGACCGATGTCCGCCGGCTCAGTCCGCCGAAGTGCCCGCGTCGTCTCCCCCGCGAGGACGTTGCCGCAGCACCCCACCTCCGTACAGCGCCCAGATCACGAGCACCGGCTGGAAGAAGAGCCGGAGCAGCCGCTTGCGGTCGGTGTCCAGTCCGAAGGCGTCGGTGCCCTCGACGTACTGGGCGATGTTCCCGGGGAAGATGACGACGAAGAAGAGCGCGAGGAGCGTGCCGACCAGGCGCTTGTGGCGCGGCAGCGCGACGAACGAGGCACCCAGCGCGATCTCCACGGCCCCCGACCCCACCACCGTGAGGTCGGCGTCGACCGGGAACCAGTTCGGTACCTGCGCGCGGAACGCCTGGCGCTGGGTCGTCAGGTGCCCGACGCCGGCTCCGACCATGGCGATGCCGAGGGCGAGCCGGGCGGCGGTGCGCAGGGCAGACATGGGCCGAGTGTAGGGAGCCGGTCCGCTCCCCCGCCCGTCGAACCCCTTGATAGGTGACCGTTCGGTCACCTATAGTCGACCCGTGGACGACGACCTCGTGTTCAAGGCGCTGGCGGACCCGACCCGCCGGCTCCTCATGGACGCGCTCTTCGAGCGGGACGGCCGTCCGCTCCGGGAGCTGGAGGAGGTCGTCGCCGCCCGTGTCGACATGACGCGGTTCGGGGTGTCCAAGCACCTGCGGCTACTCGAGGCCGCCGGGCTGGTCACGACGCGCAGGGTGGGCCGGGTCAAGGAGCACTACCTCAACCCCGTCCCGATCCAGCAGATCCACCGCCGGTGGATCGGCAAGTACACCGCCAGGGCACGTACGGCAGACGCCCTGATCGACCTCAAGCAGGAGCTCGAGAACACGACCGAGGAAGGTTCGACATGACCACCAGCACGGCGACCACCGTCGTCCACAGCATCTACATCAACGCCCCGGCCCAGCGGGTCTGGGACGCCATCACCCGGTCCGAGTACACGACGCAGTGGGGCTACGGCGGCGCCGTCGAGTTCGACCTGCGCCCCGGCGGCGCGTTCCGCAACCTCTCCACCCCCGAGATGCGGGAGATGGGCATGGGCGAGACGGCCGTCGAGGGCGAGGTGCTCGAGCTCGACCCACCCCGGCTCCTCGTCCTCGCCTGGCGCCCGATGTGGCAGCCGGACCCGCCGACGACCCGGGTGACCTGGGTGCTCACCGAGTACCCCAACGGGCAGACGAAGGTGGTGCTCACCCACGACGTCAGCGCTGCTCCGGAGCAGTTCGCGGAGTTCAACGGCGGCGGCGACCCGCAGGGCGGCGGCGGGGGCTGGCCGTGGTCGCTGTCCGGGCTCAAGACGCTGCTCGAGACCGGCCGGTCCATGGACGCCTGAGGCGGCGCTCTCGAAGCACACGAGGTGCGCGGCGGAGCGGACACCCCCGCTCCGCCGCGCACCTGTGCCTCCGCGCCTTCCCCACCTGGAACACTGGCCTCGTGACGTCACCCCGCCGCGCCGTCGTCGTCGAGCAGGTCCTGCCCGCCCCACCCGGCCGGCTCTTCGCGGTCCTCGCCTCCCCCGCCTACCACCTGCAGCTCGACGGGTCATCGATGCTCCGCGGCGACCCGGACGGCCCCGAGCGCCTCTTCCTCGGCGCCCGTTTCAGCATGGCGATGCAGCAGGGACCGCTGCGCTACCGCAGCGTCAACGAGGTCACCGAGTTCGAGGAGGACCGCGCGCTGTCGTGGCGCACCACCGGGCAGTGGCGAGGGCACACGGTCGTCGGGGGGCAGTGGTGGCGCTACCGGCTCGAGCCGGTCGACGGGGGCACGCTCGTGCGGCACACCTACGAGTGGGGCCGGGCGATGTTCCCGCTCCTCACCGTCTGGCTGCCGCGCTACCCGCAGCGGATGGCGCGGACGATGCCGCAGAGCCTAACCCGCCTCGAGGAGGTGGCGCTCGACCGGGCGTGACGGACACCGTCGTCGCTCGTGCGCGCCGATGACTTCCGCGCAGACCACCGGTCGGTACCTCCATGGCGACGTTCCTCCTCATCCCCGGGGCGGGCGGCTCGGCCTGGTCCTGGCATCTCGTCGCGCGCGAGCTCGAGCAGCGCCGGCACCGCGCCGTCCCCGTCGACCTCCCGGCAGCGGACGACGACGCGGGTCTGGACGCGTACGTCGCGACGGTGGTCCGGGCAGCGCCCCGGGACGCGGGCGCCCTGGCCGTCGTCGCGATGTCGATGGGCGGGCTCACCGCGCCGCTCGTGTGCGCCCACCTGCCGGTGCGCCTCGTCGTCCTCCTCAACGGGATGGTCCCGACGCCGGGCGAGACCGGCGGGGCGTGGTGGCAGGCCACCGGGCAGCACGCGGCCATGGTCGAGCACGCCCGGCGCATCGGGCTGACCGAGCAGGACCTCGAGGACGAGGCGGTCCTCTACGGCCACGACGTGCCCGAGGAGCTCGCCGCCGAGGAGGACCGTCAGGCGTCGGCGCAGTCCGGACGCCCCTTCGCCGAGCCCTGGCCCCTCGACGCGTGGCCGGACGTGCCCACCCGCGTCATCACCGGCCGGGAGGACCGGCTCTTCCCGCGCGAGTTCCAGCGCCGGCTCGCCCGCGAGCGCCTCGGGGTCACTCCCGACGAGGTCGACGGCGGACACCTCGCGATGCTCAGCCGGCCCGCGCAGATCGCCGACCTGCTCGACCGCTACGCCGCCGAGCTCCACCTCGAAGGGGGCCGGCGTCAGCGCTGAGGGTCGTCCGGCACCGCCGCGACGGCCTGGAGGCGTCGTCGCTGGTCGAAGGTCCACGTCCACCCCGCCCGCTGCAGCGCCCGCTCGACGCCCCCACGCACCCACGGGTCGCGTCCCGGCGGCTCGTACACCAGGTGGAGCACTCCCCCGGGCCGCAGCACCCGGCGCAGGACAGCGAGCTCCCGGGCGGCGGACGACGTCCAGAACACGTTGACGTTCACCCCGAGGACGACGTCGACGCCCATGTCCGGCAGGTCGAGGGCGGCGATCGCGGTCTGGCGCACCGACACCCGGCCGCCGGTGAGCAGCTCGCAGAGCCGGGCACGCGCGCGGTCCACCGCGACCGCCGAGCGGTCGATCCCGATGACCCGGGCCTCGGGCAGCGCCTCGGCCAGCAGCCGGAGCGCGACACCCGGGCCGCAGCCGATCTCGAGCACCGCCTGGGGGCGCGATGCGACCACCCGCTGCACCGCCCACCGCTGTCGGTCGACCACGCCCTCACCTCCGCAGCAGCCAGACGACACCGCTGACGACGGCGGAGACGACGAGCATCGACACCCATGGCACGTATACCCGCGTGGTCTCGGTCTCGATGCGGATGTCCCCGGGCAGCCGCCCGAACCAGGAGAGCCCGCCGGCCCAGGCGAGGAGGCCGACGACGGCGATGACAAGCCCCACGACGACGAGGACCGGTCCCCAGTCGCGTCCCATCAGCTCACCTCCCATCCCTGCTCCCATCTTCTCCCGGATGCCCCGCACCTCTCCCGCCGGTAGACAGGACGCGGACCGCCCACCCTCCAGGGAGACCGCCGATGAGCCGTATCACCGAGACCTCCGACCAGTGGTGGAAGACCGCCGTCGTCTACTGCCTCGACATCGAGACGTTCTTCGACTCCGACGGCGACGGCGTGGGCGACATCGCCGGTGTCGTCGAGCGCATCGACTACCTCGCCGAGCTCGGGGTCACCTGCCTGTGGCTCATGCCCTTCTACCCCACCCCGGACCGGGACGACGGGTACGACGTCATGGACTTCTACGGCGTGGACGAGCGGCTGGGCAACCACGGCGACGTCGTCGAGCTCATCCGCACCGCCAAGGACCGCGGCATGCGCGTCATCGCCGACCTCCTCATCAACCACACCTCCGACCAGCACCCCTGGTTCAAGGCCGCCCGCCGCTCGAAGGACAGCCCCTACCGCGACCACTACGTGTCGCGCGCCGACGAGCCGCCGGACACCTCGGACATGACCGTCTTCCCCGACCAGGAGGGCGGCATCTGGACCTACGACGAGCGCACCGAGGAGTGGTACCTCCACCACTTCTACTCCCACCAGCCCGACCTCAACGTCGCCAACCCGAAGGTGCGCGACGAGATCATGAAGACCATCGGCTTCTGGCTCGAGCTCGGCCTCGACGGGTTCCGGGTCGACGCCGTCCCGTTCTTCCTCGAGGACGTCGGGATGACAGGCGACGACGCCGACGCCATGGCCGAGCCGCACGAGCACCTGCGCAACATCCGTGCCTTCCTCACCCGCCGGCGCGGTGACGCGATCATGCTCGGCGAGGTCAACGTCCCGCGGGAGGAGCAGGTCAAGTACTTCGGCGACGGTCACCAGCTGCACATGATGTTCGACTTCATCACCATGCAGCGCATGTACCTGGCCCTCGCCCGTGGTGACGCCCGCCCGCTCGCCGAGGCGCTGCTCACACGGCCGCCGATCCCAGAGGACTGCCAGTGGGCCACCTTCGTGCGCAACCACGACGAGCTCACGCTCGACAAGCTGAGCGAGGACGAGCGCCAGGAGGTCTTCGCCGCCTTCGGCCCGGAGGAGCGGATGCAGCTCTACGGGCGCGGGCTCAAGCGGCGGGTGCCGCCGATGATGGACGGAGACCCGCGGCGGGTCCGCCTCGTCTACTCCCTGCTCTTCTCGCTGCCCGGCACGCCGTCCCTGTTCTACGGCGAGGAGATCGGCATGGGCGAGGACCTCGAGGCGGAGGGCCGGATGGCGGTGCGCACGCCCATGCAGTGGTCGGCGGAGAAGAACGGGGGCTTCTCCTCGGCCCCGCCGTCCCGGCTCTTCGCCCGGCCGGTGCCCGACGGGTACGGCCCGCAGTTCGTCAACGTGTGGGACCAGAAGCGCGACCCCGACTCGCTGTGGAGCTTCGTCCGCGGCCTCATCCAGATCTACCGGTCCCACCCCGAGCTCGGCCGCGGGAGCTTCGACGTGCTCGACCAGCCGCACCCCGAGGTGCTCGCCCACCAGGTCGGCTGGCACGACCGCATCGTCGTCGCGGTGCACAACCTGTGCGGTGACGCCCGCACGGTCCCGCTGCGGCTCGACGTGCCCGAGGGCTCGGTCCTCGAGAGCCTGCTGACGAGGGACACACATGCGGTGGACGACGACGGCGCGGTCGAGCTCGCGCTGGACGGGTACGGGTACCGCTGGTTCCACGTCCACCCGCCCGGCCACCTCCGGCTGCCTTAGCGCCGGTCGGCCCTGCCGTTCCTCCCTGCCGGGGGCCATCCGCAGGTCGCAGACGACCACCCGGGGTCGTACGACCCGGGTCGGACACGCGCCGGCCAGGTTCGGCCGGAGGGCCGACGCGGCAGCGGTCGCCGAGGGGTCAGGCTGGTGCCATGGCCGTCGTCCGCGTTCTGCCCGTCTCCGCCCGCACCCGGAGCCGGCTGCACAGCATCGCCCTGGGCACCGCCCTCTTCCTGCTCGCGGCCGGGCTCATCCTCGCCATGCACGCGCTCGACCCGCGGCGGCTGGCGGCGGACGCCACCGACCGGCCGACGGAGGGCGGCACGGAGGAGCGGGTGGTCCCCGGGCAGGGCGACGGCGGCACCCGGTTCGACCTGGTGCCCGCGGTCCACGGCTGACCGACAGCGGCCCGGGTCCCGGCGGGGGCCAGGGTCCCGGCTGGGGCCCGGGTCCCGGCGCGGCCCGTTACCGAGCTCGCCGGTGCGTCAGAACGGCACGCCGCAGGTGAGGACGACGTTCGCGTAGGGGGTCGCCTCGCCCGTCCGGACGAGGAGCGACGCCCGGGCCGACTCGGCTTTGAGCTCGGCGTGGGAGACCCAGCGGGGCTCACCGAACAGCCCCTCGAGGAGGGTGAGCGCCGCGGGGTTCGCCGCGGCGGTCTCCCGGGCGACGGTCGCCTGCTCGACGACGAGCTCCTCGGCCAGCGCGGCGACGACGTCGGCGAACCGGGGCACCCCGAGGGTGACGGCGAGGTCGACGACGGGCACACCCGGTGGCCGGGGCAGCCCGCAGTCCCCGACCACGACCGTGTCGGTGTGGCCGAGCCCGGCGAGCAGCCCGGCGAGCGGGGCGTTGAGGATGCCCCCACGCTTCACGGACGCCCCTCCGCGACCTCGGCCAGGGTGGGGAAGGACTCCTGCGCGCCGCGCCGGGACACGGCGACCGCGGCGACGGCGGTGGCCAGCTCGACGGCCGCGACGAGCGGCGCACCCTCGCTGAGCCGCACGGCCATGGCGCCGACGAAGGAGTCCCCGGCACCGGTCGTGTCGACGGCGGCGACCTCGTGGGCGGGCACGCTCATCGACCGCAGGGCGCCGGCATCGTCGCGCTCGACGACGACGGCGCCGGCGCTGCCGAGGGTGAGGACGACCGACCGGGGGCCGAGGCCGACGAGCCGTTCGGCCAGCGCCACGCCGTCGCCG
>DAHVRG010000091.1 GCA_027322565.1 Georgenia sp. | reverse complement strand
CGTTCGAGGACGAGGCGGAGGTGCTGGCGACGATGCACGACGAGGTCATCCCCGCGCACGGCCTGCGGCCCGTGGGGCGGCACCACGAGATCTACCTCAGCGACTTCCGCCGCGTCCCGCCCGAGCGGCAACGCACCATCCTGCGCCAACCGGTCCGACCGGTAGGCGGCTGACCCGGTCCGAGTCTCCGCTCGGTCAACGCCGGTAGGCCCACATCTCGAGGAAGTCCTGCGCATCGACCCGCCGGAGAACCACGCGCACGGGTGCGGGCATGTCCGTCATCTGCTCGTCCCGGAACACGCGAGGCGAGCGGAGCGCCACGACCCGGCCGCGGGTCGTGAGGGTGCAGCGCCCGGCAGCCAGGACGTTGGCGAGCCAGTCGGTCCCCTTGCCGTAGGTGAGCGCGAAGACGTACCGGTCACCCCGCGGGAAGACGTTGATCGGGATGGCGTACCGGCGGCCCGTCCGCCGGTACGCGGTGGTGGAGCACCGCGAGCCCGGGAAGGAACGGGGCGACGTGGATGACCACCCGGTTGAGGATGTGCCGGTTGAGCCGCGCGACGCTCCGCGGCAGCACCACGGGACCACCCCCTGTCTCCATCCGGGCGCGGATGGCACGATGACCAGATGGCGATCGAGGTGCGCCCCGCCGTCCGCTTCGAGGACGTCGCGACCATGGTAGGGCCGAAGCGGCCCGATGCGAACGTGTGCTGGTGCCTGTCCTACCGGCTGCCGTCGAAGGAGCACCTGGCGCTGCGGGGGCGGGCCCGCGGGGAGCGGGTCCGCGAACTCGTCGCGCAGGACCCGCCACCCGGCGTGCTCGCCTACGACGACGACACCGTCGTGGGCTGGGCGGCCGTCCACCCGCGGGCCGACACGAGCTTCGCCCGCAACCGCAAGATCCCCCACGTCGACGACCTCGACGTGTGGTCGGTGTGGTGCGTGCGGGTCCGCCCGGGGCACCGCGGCAAGGGCATCGTCCACGACCTCCTCGCAGGCGCCGTCGAGCTCGCGCGGGAGAACGGTGCGCCTGCCGTGGAGGGCTACCCGGTCGACAACGGCGGCGCCAAGGTCGACACCACCATGGCCTACGTCGGCACCCGCAGCGCCTTCGAGCGCGCGGGGTTCGTCAAGGTCGCCGACACGACGTCGGTACTCGCCGGGTTCCCGCGGGTGCTCGTGCGGCGCTACCTGCGATCCTGACGGCCCGATGCACTGCGGCTACTACGACGCCCGCCGGTGCCTGTCGTGCACCCTCATGGGCCGCCCGTACGACGCCCAGCTGGCGGACAAGGACGAGCACGTGAGATCGGTCCTGGGCGCGCATGACACGCTGAGCTGGCTCCCGCCCGTCGCAAGCAGGGAGTCCGGATACCGCAACAAGGCGAAGATGGCCGTGGGCGGCACCCTGAGCGAACCGACCCTCGGCATCCTCGGCCCGAGGGGCGGGGAACCGACCTGCGCCACTGCGGCATCATCGCGCCCGGGATCCGAGCCGGTTTCACCGCACTCAGCGACTTCATCACAACTGCCCGGCTCACCCCGTACGACCTGCGCACCCGCCGCGGTGAACTCAAGCACCTCATCGTCACGGAGTAGCCGGACGGGGAGCTCATGGTCCGTCTCGTCCTGCGCTCGACGGAGGCACTCGCCCGCATCCGCAAGCACCTGCCGCGCCTGTGTGCCGCCCTCCCGCAGGTGCGCGTCGTCTCCGTCAACCTTCTTCCCGCACACAAGGCGGCGGTGGAGGGGGAGGAGGAGATCGTGCTCACGGAGCAGGAGACGCTGGCGATGCGGATCAACGGCATCACCCTGCACCTGCGGCCGCAGGGCTTCTTCCAGACCAACCCCGCCGTGGCGGCCGAGCTGTACGCACGGGCCGGGGCGTGGGTCGAGGAGGCGGCGCCGTCGTCCCTGTGGGACCTGTACTGCGGCGTCGGCGGGTTCGCCCTCCAGTGCGCGGCACCGGGACGGGACGTCGTCGGGATCGAGACGAGCGAGGCGGCCGTGGCCGCCGGGGAGCGCAGCCGTCGGGAGGCGGGGCTGAGCAGCGTGCGCTTCCTCGCCGACGACGCCACCGCCTTCGCCCGTCGGGCGCCCGAGCCACCCGAGCTCCTCGTCGTCAACCCGCCCCGGCGCGGCATCGGTGCCGAGCTGGCGCAGTGGCTGGAGGGCTCGGGGGTACTGACCGTGCTCTACTCGAGCTGTAACGTCACCTCACTCGCCCGGGACCTTGCCGCCATGCCCTCGCTCGTGCCGGTGCGCGGGCAGGTGCTCGACATGTTCCCCCAGACGACCCACGCCGAGGTGCTCCTCCAGCTCGTCCGGCGCTAGCGCGGCGGCGGCGCGGCGGCGAGCTCCCTCAGTGTCTCGAGCTGGTCTGTGACGAGCAGCCACGTCGCACCGGTGTCCGCGTAGGTGGCGGGCTCCCCACCCACGGGGACAGCGACGGCGACGTCCGCGGGGGCGTCGGGACGGGACGCCACCTCGGCGACCGCCTCGGGGGCGAGCCTGCCCATGCCCTCGCGCCCCATCTCGCCGAGGATGACGCCGTCCCAGCGGCCGGCGCGGCCGAGGGTGCGCTCGTTGCGCGCCATCGCCGACACCCACACCGGGACGCGCGGCTGTTGGAGTGGGGCCGGGAGGAGCTGGACGTCCTCGAGGGTGTAGTGAACGCCGTGGTGCGAGAACGGCTCCGCCGACCAGAGCCCGGTGAGGACGTCGAGCCCCTCGTCGAGCATGCCGGCCAGCGTGCGACGGTCCGCGCTGCGCCCGATGGCGGTGTACTCGGCCGGCGGCTCACCCAGACCGACACCGAGCACCGCCCGGCCGCCGGACAGGCGGTCGAGGGTGACGACCTGGCGGGCCACCTCGTGTGGCTGGTGGCGGGCCAGAGCGGTCACCGTGGTGCCGATGCGGATGCGCCCGGTACGCGCCGCGAGTGCGCCGAGGGTGACCCACGTGTCGGCGATCGGCACCGGGAAGTCGGGCGTGCCCACGACGTGGTGCCAGAGGAAGACCCCGTCCCAGCCGTTCTCCTCCGCGGCGACGCCCAGGTCCACCAGGGCGGACGGTTCGTCCATCGTCGGCACGCTCAGCCCCATTTTCATGGACGCACCGTAGGGCGGCCGGCGGGAGGGTGCACCCGGTCTCCCGCCCTGGTGGGCCGCTGGGACCGGATGTCACACCTCTCGGTTACGCTTCATACATGTGTTCGAACCGAGGGGGGGTGGGGGCCGTGACCGCGACGACGGGGTCGGTGGTCCTGCCTCCGCGGGTGGCGGGCCTGCTGGGTGTGGTGCGGGGTGCGGTGGACGGGCTGGGGGAGGGGGCTCGGGGTGGGGAGGCCGGGCGGTGGCCGCGGGAGGAGCGGG
>DAHVRG010000083.1 GCA_027322565.1 Georgenia sp. | reverse complement strand
ATCCTCGTTCAGGCCGCGCCGGGCGGAGGCGCCCGCGACGTCCGGGTCACTCCAGCCGAACTGGTAGGACCCGAAAGAGTTGATCGTCTCTTCCTGGGTCATCCGGGTGTCGGTCGTACTCGTCATCAGATTCCTTCCGTGGCGTCACCGCGCGGTGACGGGGTCGTGCTGGGGCGGCCGATCGGAACGCTTGTCGGGATGTGGGTGGTGCACACGTGCTCGCCGCCGGCCAGGGTAGCCAGCCGCTGCACGTGGACGCCGAGGAGGCGGGAGAAGGCCTTGGTCTCCGCGTCGCAGAGCTCGTGGTAGCTCTCCGCCACGGCGAGCACGGGGCAGTTGCCCTGGCACAGCTGGACGGCGAAGCCGCGGGGACCGACCTCGCGCACCGTGGCAGCGTAACCGTCCTTGGTGAGGGCGCTCGCCAGTGCTCGGGCGCGCTGCTCGATGTCGTCACCCGCGGCGTCGACGATCGGGGTGTAACGGTCCTCGAGCTGCCGGACACGGTCGTGGGCGAACCGCTCGACGGCACCCGGCCCGGCGACCGACTCCAGGTACGCCAGGGCGTCGGTGGCGAGGTCGGAGTAGGCCTGGGACAGTCCCGAGCGGCCGGCGTCGGTGGCGACGTAGTAGCGCGCGGGGCGGCCGCGGCGGCGCTGCTCGGGCCCGGTCGGCTCGTGCACGACGATGCGCTCGTCGCGCTCCAGGGCGGCGATGTGGCGACGGACCCCGGCGGGGGTCAGCTCGAGCAGGCGGGCGAGCTCCGCCGCGCTGATCGGGCCGTGCTCGACCACGAGGCGCAGGACACGATCCTGGGTCGTGGTGTCGGGCTCGACTCCGGTATCGTTCACGGCTCGTTCCTCCTCCCGTGGCTCGCAGCGTGGCGCGCACGCATTAGGGAACAGTGTCGTTGCCGAAATGCCCCGATGCAAGGAAGGCATGCCTCACCGTGGCCCGAGTCACGCCGTGCCGGGAGTGGGTCCGGGCCGGTCTACCCTGGGCCTCGTGCCCTCTGACTCCCCCGCGCTGCGCGTCGAGCAGCTGCGCAAGCGTTACGGCGACCGGGACGTGGTCGCCGGGCTGAGCCTGCGCGCCGAGCACGGCGCCCTCACCGCCGTGCTCGGACCCAACGGGGCCGGCAAGACGACGACGATCGAGTGCTGCGAGGGGCTGCGCCGCCCGGAAGACGGCCGCATCGAGGTCCTCGGCCTCGACCGGGCGCTGCCCGAGGTGGCCGCCGAGCTGCGCCGCCGCGTCGGGGTCATGCTCCAGGAGGGCGGTCTGCCCATGGCGCCGCGGGCCGGGGCGGTGCTCCGCCACGTCGCGCGGCTGCACGACCGGCCCGGCGCGGCCGACCCGCTCCTCGAACGGCTGGGGCTCTCGGGCGTCGCGCGCACCCGCGTGCGGCACCTGTCCGGCGGCCAGCGCCGACGTCTCGCGCTGGCCTGCGCGATCGTCGGTGACCCCGTGCTCGTCTTTCTCGACGAGCCGACCGCCGGCCTGGACCCACAGGCACGGCTCGCCGTGTGGGACCTCGTCCAGGAGCTGCGCGACGCCGGGACGTCCATCGTCCTGACGACCCACCTCATGTCGGAGGCGGAGGAGCTGGCCGACCACGTCGTCGTCGTCGACCGCGGCACAGACATCGCCGCCGGCAGCCCGGCGGAGCTGCGTGGCGCCTCCTACGTGCGCATCCACGCCCCCGAGGGGACCGACGCGGTCCACCTCGCCACCGACCTCGACCACGCCCTCGTCGACCACCCTGCGCTACGGACGACGGCGGAGGGCGGCAACGTCGTCGTCGTCCGGGAGCGGGAGGGCGGCGAGCTCGACGCGGCGGCCCTCGCCGTCGTCGCGGGTGCCCTCGCCGCGGCCGGGCACGGGGACGCCGAGGTGGCCCTCACCCGCCCCACCCTGGAGGACGCCTTCCTCTCCCTCACCGGGCGCGAGCTCCGGGTCGACGCCGCATGAGCGCGACGATCCGCCGGGTCTGGGCCCAGACCTGGTTCGAGACCCGTGCCGTGCTCCGCAACGGGGAACAGCTGCTCCTCACCCTGCTCCTCCCCGCCATCGCGCTCGTCGTCCTCACGACGACGGACCTCGCCCCGCTGCCCGAGCCACGCGCCGGTGCCGCGCTGGGGGGCGCGCTGGCGATGGCCGTCGCCTCCTCCTTCACCTCCCAAGCGATCGCGGTCGCCTTCGACCGCCGCTGGGGCGTGCTGCGCATGCTCGCGACCACACCTCTGGGCCCGCAGGGGCTGCTCGCCGGGAAGCTCGGCGCGGTGCTCCTCGTCCTCGTCGTCCAGACCGGGTTCCTCGGCGGCATCGCCCTCGTCCTGGGCTGGCGCCCGGTCGGCCTGGGCCTGCCCCACGTGGTCGCCGCCGCCGCACTCGTGGTGCTCGGCACCGCGGTGTTCGTCGCCTTCGCCATGCTCGTCGGCGGAACACTGCGCCCCGAGGCGGTCCTGGCGATCGCCAACCTGCTCTTCGTCCTCATGGTGCTCGGCGGTGGGCTGCTCCTCCCGCTCGGGGTGCTCCCCGCTCCCCTCGAGGGCGTCATGGCGTTCGCGCCGCCCGGGGCCCTGGGCGAGGCCCTGCGCACCCTCCTCACCGACGGGTTCGTCGACCTCGGCGCCATCGCGGTGCTGGCCGGCTGGACCGTCGTGGGCAGCCTGCTCGCCACCCGCGCGTTCCGCTGGGACGCCTGAGTCACACGGAGACGACGTACGCCTGCACCGTCGCGGCGGCCCCGGACGGCGTGACGTCCTCGGTGGGTTCCCCGACCGGCTGGAAGCCGGCACGCTCCAGGACACGTCGGGAGGCCGCGTTGTCGACGGCGGTGCGCGCCCGCAGGCTGGTGAGGCCACGGGCGCGGGCCAGGTCGCGCGCGAGCCCCAGCCCTGCCGCTGCCGCGCCCCGGCCACGCCCGGCAGGCGCGACCCAGAAGCCCACCTCGGCCGACTCGGGCGTCACGTCGAAGACGACGAGGCTCCCGAGGAAGTCGTCGGTCGCGGCGTCGGCGAGGGCGAGCACCGCGAGCGTCCCGCTGGCCAGGCCGCCGGCGATCTCCGTGTCGATGAGCTCCCGGACGCGCTGCGGGGTGTACCGGGGCTCGGGAAGGTGTCCGAAGCGCCGCACGTCGGGGTCCTCGGTCCCGGCGGCGTAGGCGTCCGCGTCGCGGGGCTCGAGCTCCCGGAGCGTGACCGAACGACCCGAGCGGGGCAGCATCGCGCGAAGGCTCATCGCGGCAACCTAGCAGCATCCCGGCACCGCGTGCCGTGCGCATCCGCTGGGCGTCGCCCCATCGGCGGCGCTCGCCCGGCGCGTACCCGCGGGGCGGTCAGCTCCCGCCCGCCCGGCGCTCCCGCAGCCGGGCCTCCTCCTCCCGCACCCGGGCGTGCGTCTCCCGCTCCGCGACGAGCCAGGCGGGCGGGTCGTCCCGCAGCTCGTTGACCTGCTGCGTGGTGAGCGGCTCGGTGACACCCGCGCGCGCCAGGCCGGACGTCGAGACCCCGAGCCGGCGGGCGACCTCCTGCCGCGGGTGCGGGCCGTTGCGGCGGAGGTCACGCAGCCACTCCGGCGGGTCGGCCTGCAGCGCGTTGAGCTCCTCCCGGGAGATGTCCCGTCCCTGGAACTCCTCCGGGGTGGCGGAGAGCAGGACGCCCAGCTTCCGTGCGGCGGTCAGGGGCTTGAGGAGCTGGGGCTTGGCCATGGCCGCAGGGTACCGCCCGGGCCGGGGCGCCCTCGCCCCCCCGTCCCGCCCCGAAATCGTCCACTTCGGGTGAGCCGGAGGTGATGCCCGCTCACGCACGATGTCGGCATGACAACCTCCACGACGACACGCCCACGTGCGCCCTTCCACGCTCCCGAGCCCCACGACCTGGAGCTCGGACACGTGGCCGGGCACCCCCTCCTCCCCGGCCACCTGCGGACCGAGAGGGTCAACCGCCACACCTTCTGCGGTGGACGCAACGGCCCGGACCGCACACACGCGCTCCGCTTCCTGCTCGAGCGGCTCATCGCCGCGGCCCCCCTCCGC
>DAHVRG010000061.1 GCA_027322565.1 Georgenia sp. | reverse complement strand
CCCTGCTCGAGGCGAGCCGGGAGAGCGCGTTGCTCGCGGGGAGCCGGGACACGAAGGGCCGGCCGGTACTGGCGGCCCGCGAGCGGCTACTGACGAGTGCCGCGGAGGCGCACCAGCGCCTCCTGCTCCAGGAGCTCGTCCACACCGACCTCTACCGCAACCACGTCCGCGACGAGGTTCGCCGGTTCGCGGTCGACGCCGGGGACGACCCCCAGCACATGACGGCGGTGCTCGAACAGGCGAACGACCTCGCGGCCTCCCGGACCCGACCGCTTGCCGAGGCGCTCTTCGCGGAGGAGTTCGCCGGCGTGCCCATGCGCATCGGCAGCGACGGGCAGCGTGAGCACACCATCGTCGTCTCCGCGCTGGAGTCCCTGGAGATGCGCCTCGGATGGCCGCGCTACCAGGAGCTCGACGTGTTCCCCGAGCTCACCCTGGTCGACGAGCATCCGGCCGCGCCCGTCGCCGCAGCGCTCCTGCCCGCATCCCTCAGGCTCCCTCCGGGTGCCGCGGACGACCTGACCTTCACCGCCACCCTCCGCAACCTCACCGACCGACCCGCCGCGGTGACGGTGGACGTCGCCGCACCGGAGGGCTGGACGACGCCGGGTACCGCGGACCTCGTCCTCGCCCCCTTCGAGGTCCGGGACCACCAGGTGCTCATCGGTGTCCCGGCACTCGCCGCCGACGAGCGTGCCGTCGTCGAGCTCACGGTGACGCCGGATTCCGGGACACCGGGCACGACGCACGCCGCGGTAACCGCCGCGTGGCGGAACGTCGCCCTCGCCGAGGAGGGGGCGGACGTCGTCGCCTCGGGTTGGTGGAACCAGTACTCCCCGGACCGGGTCATCGACGGCAACACGTCGAGCGTGGGGAGCCGGTGGATCACCGAGGTCGGCGGGGAGCACTGGCTCGAGATCCACTTCGCGCGGTCCGAGACCGTCGACACGGTGCAGCTCTTCCAGTACGGCGGCTACCTGCTCGACGGCTACACGATCTCCGCCCTCGTGGCGGGCCAGTGGCGGCCGGTCGGGGTCGTCACCGGCAACACCGAGACCGCCCCGACCCACCAGTTCACCGCGGTGGAGGCGACAGCCATCCGGATCGACGCCATCACCAGCCGCGACAACCGAGTGCGGCTGTACGAGGTCGAGGTCACCTGCCGGAGCGGCCCCGGCTGCGGCTGACCGGCCCCGCTCAGCGCCAGAAGCCGGCGAGGTGCTGCGCGAGGGCGCCGCCCTGCGCGTACCCGGTGCGCGCGGCGGCCGGACGGAGAGACACGTCCATCGCGTTGAGGCCGAAGAGGTGCTCGGCCTCGCCGTCCGGGACGACCGTCCGGACCGTGCTGCCGCCCTCGCGCAGGGCCTCGACCTGGGCGGCGAGGTGGGTGCCCCACTCGACCGGGGTCAGCGCCCTGCCCCCGAACGGGGCGAGCACGAGCACCCGCCGGTGTCCCGCCGCGAGGTCGGCGTTCTCGGCGTTGGCCCGGTACCCGCCGTCGATGTAGTGGCGGTCCCCGATCCGGTAGGGGAGGCGGCTGGAGCAGCTCGCGGCGACGGCGTCGACGAGGTCGACGCCGCTGTCCCGGTCGAACACGACCGGCTCGCCGGTCTCGGCGTCGACCGCGGTGAGGAGCACCGTCCGGGTGGGCCAGCGGGCGTCGCCCAGCCGTGCGGCGACGGTGGCGCGCCACTGCGCCTGCCAGGAGCCGTCCGACTCCGCGGCCCACCGCAGGGCGGCCGCGCCCACGCGCCGGCGCATGTCGGCAACGTCCCGGGCGCCGGCAGCGGTGTCGCTCACCCGCTGCACCTGCGCGGACACCCGCCTGGCGACCGATCCTCCGGGGTGGCCCCGGGCCGCACCGGCCTGCGCCGCCGGCACGGGGGTGAGCGCCCCGGCGTAGAGCTCCGCCGGGGAGACGCTTCCCAGCTGGGCCGCGACCGTCGCACCGGCGGAGGTCCCGACGGTGAGGTCGGGAGACGTGACGTCGAGCCCGCCCGCGACGAGGCCGGCGAGCACGCCGACGAGCCACGCGTGGCCGGTCGACCCGCCACCGCCGAGCACCAGTGCCCGTCCGCCGGCGGCGGGGAGCCGCCCGGTGGCGTCGGTCCGCGGCTGCGGGGAACCGGGCCCCGGGCGGGCCGAGCCCGCGATCGAGGGAAGGTCCGAAGGTGAGGAGGAGGTGGTGTCCATGGGAGTCGCCTCTCGCGCGCTGTCCGGTCGGCGCTCCCGGCGACCGGCTGCCTCAGTCGCGCGATCGTCGGCTGCGGGGGAGCACCCTGGGTCCTGCGTACGCGGGTCTCACCTCCCTGGGCCACGAACACGGCGACGCTAGCACTCCGGCGGTCGCCGCCCGAAGCGGTTTCTCGCGGGCGCCGCCGGCCTCCACCGGCACGTCCTCTCGGCCAGGTCTCCCAGGAATCCGGCCACCGTATTCACCCGGCTCATCCCGGCGCGCATCCTGGAGCAGCCGGCCCCGCACCGGGGCCGGCCCGGGCACCGAGGAGACTCGCCATGACCGCACGAACCGCTTCGCCAAGCTCCACGACCGTCGCGCCGCCCCCGCCCAGCTCCGGCGCCTTCCTCACGCTCTGGGCATCGGTCGGCGTCGTCGCCGGCCTCGGACTGGCCTACGGGCTGTCCGCGATGCACGGCGCCACGGTCACCGCCGGCACGACGTCGCTCACGCCCGCCTCCGCCGTCGGGGTCGCCGCACTGTGCTACCTCGCGGCCGCCGCGACCCGGACCCGCTGGGTGGCCTGGGCGGGCGTGCCCGTCTTCAGCGGCCTGGCCTTCGGCGGCCTGCTCTCCACCACCCCGTGGTGGGTGCTCTTCGCGCTCGCGGGCGCTGTGCTCCTCCTCGTCGGGATCGCCGTCGGCGCCGGCCGGGTCACCGTGACCCAGGCGGTGGCGATGGTCGGCTACTTCGGGCTCACGGTCGTCGCGCTCTTCCTCGCCCCGCGGGCCGGGCTGGCGCTCGCCGGGGTGGTCCTCGCCGCCCACGCGCTGTGGGACGTGCGCCACTACCGCCGCGACGTCGTCGTCCACCGCTCGCTCGCCGTCTTCTGCATCGGCCTCGACCTCGCCCTCGGGGCGCTGTGCGTCGCCCTCGCCGTGCTCGGGTGACGCCGCCGGGGCTTGCGGCGGGTGAGAGGATCGGCGTCATGGACCACGATCTGCACTTCACCGGCGACGACGCCGCGGACCGGCTGCTGTCCACCGACCCGCTGGCCCTCCTCATCGGCATGCTGCTCGACCAGCAGGTCCCGATGGAGACCGCCTTCGCCGGCCCGCACAAGCTCCACGAGCGGCTCGGCGGCATCGACGCCGCGAAGCTCGCCGCCATGGACCCCGACGAGCTCACCGAGGTCATGCGCCAGACCCCGGCCGTGCACCGCTACCCGGGCTCGATGGCCAAGCGGATCGTCGCGCTGAGCGCCACGCTCGTCGAGGACTACGGCGGCGACGCCGCCCGCATCTGGACCGACGGTGACCCGGACGGCCCGGAGATCCTGCGCCGGCTGAAGCAGCTGCCCGGGTTCGGGGAGCAGAAGGCGAAGATCTTCCTCGCCCTCCTCGGCAAGCAGTGCGGGCTCCGGGCCCCGGGCTGGCGGGAGGCGACCGGTGAGTACGGCCCGGACGGGGCCATGCGCTCCATCGCCGACGTCGTCGACGAGGCCACCCTGCTCCAGGTCCGCGAGACCAAGCGGGCGATGAAGGCCGCCGCCAAGCAGAAGCAGCAGGCCTGAGCCGCTAGCGGGTCGCGGCCGGTCCGTCGAGCAGCGCGAGGAACGCCCGCGTCGCCGGTGAGGGGTTGAAGCCGCTCCACGCGAGGTACTCCACCCGCACCGGGCCGTCGGCGACCGGCACCGTGCGGACGGCCGGGCTGCGCGCCGCGATCTGCTCCGCGAGCAGCGCGACGGCCAGCCCCTGGCCGACGAGCCCGAGCATGAGGTCGGGGGAGGAGACCTCGTAGGCGACCTCCCGTTCCAGCCCGGCCGCCGCGAAGGCGTGGTCGGACTGCGCCCGGCCCGAGGAGTCCGCCGGGAAGTCGGCGAAGACGTCCCCTGCGAGGTCGTGCAGGTGCACCCGCTGCCGGCCGGCCAGCGCGTGGTCCGGCGGGAGGACTGCGACCAGCGCCTGCCGCCCGAGCTCGCGCAGCTCGACCCCGCGCGGCCGCACCCCCTCGCGCAGCCCGAGCAGCGCGACGTCGAGCTCACCCGCCGCCACCTCGCGCGCCATCGCGTCGCTCGAGCCGACCCGCAGGCTCACCCGTACCTGCGGGTGGTGCTCGCGGAAGTGCTGGAGCACCGCGGGCAGGTCGAGCGCGACGACGGTCGGGATGATCCCCACGGCGAGCCGCCCGCGTACCTCCCCGACAGCGGCCGCCGCGTCCGTCGCCGCGCGCTCGGCCGCCTCGAGGCACTGCCGGGCCGCGGGGAGGAAGGCGTGCCCGGCCGGGGTGAGCTCCACCCGCCGGCTGGTGCGCGCGAAGAGCGCCACCCCGAGCTCGCGCTCGAGGTTCTTCACCTGCTGGCTCAGCGCGGACTGGGCGACGAAGCACTGCGCCGCAGCGCGGGTGAAGCTGCGCGTATCCGCGACGGCGACGGCGTACCGCAGCTGACGTAACTCCATAGCACCGATCGTGCTACACGATCGATGCCATCTCAACCAGGTGTTGGACGGATCGATACTGAGGGGCGAACACTGGGCGCATGACCACCACCCTCACCCC
>DAHVRG010000028.1 GCA_027322565.1 Georgenia sp. | reverse complement strand
CGGGTGCGGCGGGGCTGCGGAGAAGATGTCATGGACCAGTCGTACCACTGCCGGAGGTGGCAGGCTGAGCCGGAGGCGGCGGTGTGCCGCCGGTGGGGGAGGAGCAGACATGGCGCGGGAGCGGGGCAGCGACGAGCGACAGTCCGGGGCGGCGGCAGACCGGCCGGGCGAGCAGGTGGCCGGCGGCACGGGCACGGCCGGTGAGGGGCGGCGCGCCGACGGCGGCCGTACGGGCACCCCCGCCCGTCCCGGTGCGGAGCGGGCGCGGCGCTCGGACTCCCCGCGCAACCGGCTCGGGTGGATCGCGGTCACCGTCGCCGGTGTGCTCGCCGCGTGGCAGGTGATCTACGCGGTCACCGCGCCGAGCGTGACGAACACCGACGTCTACGAGTCGGTCGACCTGCTGCTCACCCTCGTCCTCGCCGTCGGGGCGGTGGTGCTGGGCATCGTGGCCCTGGGTCAGCGGGTGCTGCCGCGGTGGCCCGCGGTCGCGGCCCTCGCCGTCGGGACCTACGCGTTCGTCGTCGCCGTGGCGAGCTGGATCGGGCAGCTCATGTACTGAGCCCTTGGGCGGCCCCGAAGGTCAGCCCCGGGAGGCGTCCTCGAGGCGCCCCCGCGCCCGGATCCGCAGCGCGATACCGCCGAGGACGGCGGAGAGCAGCGACCCGAGCAGCACTCCGACGCGGGCGTGGCTGCCCTCGACGGACCCCGGGTCGAAGGCGAGCTGGGCGATGAGCAGCGAGACGGTGAAGCCGACCCCGGCGAGCAGGCTCATCCCGACCATGTCCCGCAGGTCGAGCCCCTTGCCGAGCACGAGGGGCGTGAGCGTGACGAGCAGCGCGGTGCCGCCCCAGATGCCGAGGAGCTTGCCGATGGGCAGGCCGAGTGAGATGCCGACGGAGACCGGGTCGGTGACGACGCCGAGGATCCCGCCGGCGTCGACGACGTTCACGCCGGCGGCGAAGAACGCGAAGACCGGCAGCACGACACCCGAGGAGATCCACCCCACGCGGGCCGCGAACCGGTGGGTGAGCGCCTCGCCCTCGTCGCGGCGTGCCACGGCGGGGACGACCATGCCCAGCAGCACGCCGGCGATCGTGGCGTGGACGCCCGAGGCGTGCATGCACGCCCACGCGACGATCCCGATCGGCACGAGGAGCCACCACGCGGTGACCCCGCGCCGCACGAGCACCGCGAAGACGGCGACCGCGAGGAACGCGGCACCGAGCAGGAGGAAGTCGAGGCCACCGGCGAAGACGACGGCGATGATGACGATGCCGATGAGGTCGTCGACGACGGCGAGCGTGAGGAGGAAGGTGCGCAGGGGGGCGGGGAAGCCGCGGCCGAAGATGCCGAGGAGGGCGACGGCGAAGGCGATGTCGGTGGCCACCGGCACCGGCCAGCCGTCCCAGACCCCCGACCCGGTGATCGCCTGGACGGCGAGGTAGACGCCGATCGGTCCGACGACGCCGAAGAATGCGGAGATGACCGGGACGGCGGCAGTCTTGATGTCGCGCAGCGACCCGGTGACGAACTCCTCCTTGAGCTCCAGGCCGACGACGAAGAAGAAGAGGGCGAGCAGGCCGTCCGCCGCCCAGGCGGAGAGGCTGAGGTCGAGGTGGAGTGCCGCCGGCCCGACGGTGGTCTCGGACATCGACGCGTACGCGTCGCGCCACGGGGAGTTCGCCCACGCGAGGGCGAGCAGTGCGGCCCCGAGGAGGACCATCCCGGCGAAGGTCTCGTTGCCCAGCTTCTCGCGGTAGGCGGCGACGGGGCCGCGGCGGGTCGCGGGTCGGCTGGGCATGATCGGAGGACCTTCCTGGGGGCGGCGGTTTGCTCGCCCCACTGTACGAGGATGTCGGGCCGGCGGCCGGGAGGGGACCGGCCCCTTTCGGCCGCTGCTCCGGCGTTCCGGCCGCGCTACATGAGCCCCATCGTCGTCGGGAGCCACAGCGACAGCTGCGGGACGAAGACGACGAGGAGCAGCGCGAGCGCGATGGCGACGAGGAACGGCCACAGCCGGGTGATGACCGGTTCGATCCGCAGCCGGGCGATCCGGGCCCCGACGAAGAGCACGTTCCCGACCGGCGGGGTGATGACCCCCAGTGAGAGGTTCATCACGACCATGGCGCCGAAGTGGACCGGGTCCACCCCGAACTCGGTGACGATCGGCAGGAAGATCGGCACGAAGATGAGGATCGCCGGGGTCGGGTCCATGAACGTCCCGACGAGCAGCAGGATGACCATCATGATGACGAGCACGACGGTGCCGCTGTCGGTGAACCCGAGGACGAGGTCGGAGATGAGGTCCGGGATCCGGGCGAAGGACATGACGAACGACAGCGCCGTCGAGACCGCGACGAGCAGCATGACGATCGCCGTCGTGCGGCCGGCGTCGATGAGGATCGTGGGCAGGTCACGCACCCGGATCGTCCGGTAGAACGCCGAGAGCACGAGGCAGTAGACCACCGCGATCGATGCGGACTCCGTCGCCGTGAAGTACCCGCCGAGGATGCCGCCGACGACGATGACGATCATGAGGAGGGAGGGGACCGCCCGCCAGAGCACGAGCAGCGCCTGCGGGAGGGTGACCCGCTCCGCGCTGCGCAGCCTCCCGGGCTGTCGGCGGGCGTGGAGGTGGACGACGACCGCGCAGGCGAGCGCCCAGAGCAGACCCGGGACCGCACCCGCCATGAAGAGGGCGGCGATCGACGTGCTGGAGACCAGCGAGTACACGATGAACGTGTTCGACGGCGGGATGAGCATGCCCGAGGGCGCCGAGGCGACGTTGACCGCCGCGGCGAACCGGCGCTCGTAGCCGTCCTTGACCATCCGCGGGTGCATGACGTTCCCGACGGCGGCTGCTGCGGCGACCGCCGCCCCCGACACGGCCCCGAACATCGCGTTGGCGACGACGTTGGTCTGCGCGAGCGACGCCGGTGCCCGGCCGGTGAGCACCTTGGCGGCGTCGACGAGCCGCCCGGCGATGCCGCCGGTGTTCATGATGACCCCCGCGAGGACGAACAGCGGGATCGCCAGGAGCGGGAAGGAGTTGATCCCGGTGAACATCCGCTGCGCGGTGACGAGCGCGGCTGCCTCGAGGCCGAGGAGCGGGATCGCCGCGAGCATGGAGGCGGTGCCGATGACGATGGCGATCGGGACGGAGAAGACGATCCCGACGACGATGCTGAGGAGCAGGACGAGCCCTGCCAGGGTTGCCGGGTCCATCACGCCTCCGTCTTCGGGGTGCGGTCGTCGCGGGACCCGGGGGTGTCCGGGGACTCCGCGGAGTCGAGGAGGATGCTGTCGGCCTCGAGGTCTCGGGGGAGCCGGGCAGCGATCTCCTCCTCGTCGCTGTGGTCGCCGTAGGGCGCCGTCCGGCCGCTGCCGACCTCGACGATGTAGTAGAGCGCGTAGAACGCGACGAGGATCCCGGACACCGGCAGCGCGAGGTACATCTGGCCCAGGGTGAACGGCACCGCGGACAGCTCCTGCAGCCAGGCGTTCTGCGAGGCGCGCCAGCCGCCCCAGACGAGGACGACGACGGCGAAGGTGAGGACGATCGCCTGGACGACGACGGCGAGCACCCGCTCCCCGCCGGCGGGGAGCTTGCGCGCGACGTACTCGACGGCGATGTGCCCGCGCTCGCCGAAGACGAACGCCGAGGCGAAGAGGCCGAGCCAGACGAACGTCATCCGGGCGCCCTCCTCGGTCCAGGTGCTCGGGCTGTTGAGCACCTGCCGGCTGACGATCTGCCACACGACGATGACGACGAGCGCGGCGAACAGGACGACGGTCACCCAGTACAGAACCTTGTCCAGCACACGTTTCAAGGCATCCATGGCGGCCTCACGCTCCCTGCGTCGATGCGGCGCGGGCGGCGTCGTAGATCCGCCACTGGTTGTCGTTGGTGAGGAAGCGTTCGGCGAGCGGCTCGAGGGCCTCGTCGAAGACCGTGTCGTCGACCTCGTGGAACGTCGCGCCGCCGGCCTTCGCGGTGGCGACGGCGTCCTCGGTGGCCTCGAGCCACAGCGCGACGTGCTCGTCGCGGGCGCGGTCCCAGCCCTCGTCGAAGACTGCCCGGTCCTGCGGCGTCATCGACTCGAGCATCGCCGTGTTGATGATGAGGTAGTCCAGCCCGACGAGGTGGTTGGTGTAGGACCAGTGCGGCGCCACCTCGAAGTGGCGCTGCGTCGCGTAGGACACCTCGTTGTTCTCCGCGGCATCGACCACACCGGACTGCAGGCCGGTGTAGAGCTCGCCGTAGGCCATCGGCGTCGCCGACGCGCCCAGGCCCTGCGCCATCGCGACGTTGAGGTCGGACTCCTGGACCCGCAGCTTCATCCCGGCGAGGTCCGCGGGCGTCTCCACCGGGCCGAAGGTCGTGTAGACGCTGCGGTTGCCCTGGGTGAACCCGCCGAGCACGGTGAAGTTGTTCGTCTCCTCCAGCGAGGTGAACAGCTCCCCGACGATGCTCTCCTCGGCGATGACGCGCATCTGGTGGTCGATGTCGTCGAACGTCGTCGGCAGGTTGAGCGCGATGAAGTCCCGGTTGAGGTTCTCCAGCTGCGGGCCCGAGACGATGGCCATCTCCACCGACCCGTCGGAGACGAGCTGCATGGCCTCGGCCTGCGCCCCGAGCGTCTCGTTGGGGTAGATGTCGATGGTCCACCGACCGTCCGTCTGCTCCTCCATGTACCTGCCCCAGTTGTCCAGGGCGATGTACGAGGGGTGCGTCTCGGTCTGGTTGAGCGCGAGATGAAGGACGTCGCCCTCGTTCGTGCCCGGCTCCAGCGACGGGCTGCACGCCGTGAGCACGAGAGCGCCTGCTCCGGCTGTGGCGGCCGCGATCACGTGTCGCCTCATGGCCTCCTGCTTCCTTGATGAGTCACTGCGGACGGTGTGGCCGAGGTCCCACGACCGGCCAGGCAACGATTGAGCCACAGCGGAAAGTTGAGCGGTGAACTGTTGCCGGGAGTTGTCGCCCGGGTCACGTCCGCGCGCGGAGCCGGGTGGGCTCAGGAGGCCGCGATCTGGGCGGCGAGGTGGCCGGCACCGTAGCCGTTGTCGATGTTGACGACGGCCACGCCGGGGGCACAGGCGTTGAGCATGGACAGCAGCGGGGCGACCCCGCCGAAGCTCGCGCCGTAGCCGACCGACGTCGGGACGGCGACGACGGGGGCGCTGACGAGACCCGCGACGACGCTGGGCAGGGCGCCGTCCATCCCCGCCGCGACGACGACCACCCGGGCCTCCCGCAGGAGGTCGAGCTGGGCCAGCACCCGGTGCAGGCCGGCGACGCCGACGTCGACGACGAGCTCCGTGCGCCGTCCCAGGTACCGGGCGGTGAGCTCGGCCTCGTAGGCGACGGGGAGGTCGGAGGTGCCGGCGCTGAGCACGGCGACCAGACCGCCGGTGGGCTCGGGTGCCTGCGCCGGCCAGGCGACCATCCGCGCCTCGGGCACGTGGTGGGCGTCCGGCAGGGCGGCGAGGACGGCGTCGGCGTGCTCCGGCGAGGCACGGGTGAAGAGCGTCGGGGTACCCGACGCCGCGACCTCACCGGCGATGAGCGCCACCTGCTCGACCGTCTTCGGCTCGCACAGGACCGCCTCGGGGTAGCCGCGACGGGCCGCGCGGTCGTGGTCGAGGCGGGCGATGCGGGTGAGCTCGGGGCCGGGCTGCCAGGTCCCGCGGGGCGGGAGCTCAGCCATCGACGGAGACGAGCGGCAGGGTGAAGGCGCCGGACTGGATGCCCCGGAGGTCCAGGGCCGCGAAGCGGAACCCGGCGTCCCGCACCACGCGGTCCACCTCCTCGCGCCGCTGCACGGCGGTGAGGAGCTCCTCGGGGCGCAGCTCGATCCGCGCGACGTCTCCGTGGTGACGCACGCGGGAGTCGGTGAAGCCGAGCCGGCGCAGCCCCGCCTCGGCCCGGTCGACCTGGCGCAGCTTCTCCGCCGTCACCTCCTCGAAGTGGGGGATCCGGGAGGCCAGGCACGGTGCGGCGGGCTTGTCGGCCACCGGCAGCCGGAGCGCCCGGGCCACCTCCCGGACCATCGCCTTCGTCATCCCCGACGCCGAGAGCGGGCGCAGCACCCGGTGGTTCGCCGCCGCCCGGGAGCCGGGCCGGTCGGGACGCTTCGCGTCGTCCGCGTTCTCCCCGTAGGCGACGGCGGCGAGCCCGAGCTCCGCGACGAGCTCGTCGGAGATCCGGGTGAACAGCTCGTCCTTGCAGTGGAAGCAGCGGTCCGGCCCGTTGGCCCGGTACGCGGCCGAGCGGCCCTCGTGCGTCTCGATCTCGACGACGCGGGCGCCGATGACGCCGGCGGTCTCGTGCGCGGCCTTCCGCTCGTCGGTGGCGAGGCTGGGGGAGACGCCGAGGACGGCGACGACGTTCGGGGCCCCGAGGGTGCGCACGGCCAGCGCGAGCAGGGTCGCGGAGTCCACGCCACCGGAGAAGGCGACCCCGAGGGGTGCGTGCCCGGCGAGCCGGCGGCAGGCCTCCGCTGCCGCCTCCGCAGTCGGGCCGGTGAGC
>DAHVRG010000020.1 GCA_027322565.1 Georgenia sp. | reverse complement strand
AGGCGAGGCGACGCTTGCCCCAGATGTCGACGTTGTCGATCTGGCCACCGCCGGTCTTGACGACGGAGAGCAGCTTGTCGAGCGACGGGGCAACCGTCCGCTCGTCGACCTCCGGGTCGAGGATGATCATCAGCTCGTACTGACGCATGCTTGGTACCCACCTCCTCTGGACTAGGCGGTCACGGTCCTTCCGTGACAGGAGGGTGATGCGTTCATCGGACGTGGTGCGGGTACGCAGGTACGGACCGACCACGGCCAGCGCACACTCTAACGTACGGGGGTACCCGCCCGAATAGGGTTTCCCCATGACAGTGCGCGGTTTCACCTCGGACAACGCCTCGGGCGCCCACCCTCGCGTGCTCGCGGCCCTCGCCGCCGCCGGAGAGGGGCACGCCGCCTCCTACGGGGCGGACGCCGTGACACACGAGCTCGAGGAGCGCGCCCGGGAGGTCTTCGGCCCGACGGCCACGATCTTCCCGGTGTTCAACGGGACCGGCGCCAACGTCGTCTCCCTCAGCGCGGCCCTCCAGCGCTGGGACGCCGTGGTCACCACCGAGCACGCCCACCTCGCCACCGACGAGTCCACGGCGCCCCACCTCGTCGGCGGCATCGCCGTGCGCACCCTGCCGGCACCCACCGGCACCATGGCCCTCACCGATCTCGCCCGCGTCCTCGCCGACGACGAGGGCAGCGTCCACCACGCGCGTCCCGCCGCGCTCTCCCTCACCCAGAGCACCGAGCTCGGCACCGTCTACACCCCTGCCGAGCTCGCCGCGCTCTCCGACGCCGCGCGTGGGCACGGGATGTCGGTCCACGTCGACGGCGCGCGCCTCGCCAACGCTGCCGCCCGCCTGGGCACCACGCTTGCCGAGCAGACCCGCGGGGTCGACGTCCTGTCCTTCGGGGCGACGAAGAACGGGACCCTGTTCGGGGACGCCGTCGTCGTCCTCGACCCCGACCTCGCCGAGCCGGTGGCCCGGCTGCGCAAGGCCACCACCCAGCTCGCCTCGAAGATGCGGTTCGTCTCGGCCCAGCTGCTCGCCCTGCTCACCGACGACCTGTGGCGGCGCACCGCCGAGCACGCGAACGCCGCCGCCGACCACCTCGCCGAGCGGCTGCGCACCGAGCTCGGCCTCGGGCCGGTCTACCCGGTCGAGGCGAACGCAGTGTTCATCCCCGTCCCGCCGGCGCTGGTCACCACCGTCACCGAGCAACTGCCCGTCCTGCCGTGGGACCGCCGCGCCGGCGTGCTGCGGGCGGTGTGCTCGTTCGACACCACCGAGGAGGACGTCACGCGGCTCGTCACCGGGCTCGGCCGCGTCCTCGGCGGCTGACGCCGCTGCCGCGTCGCAGCGACCTCAGGTCTCGTCGCGGCCCGGCGGCCGGTCCGGCAGCCCGGGGAGCAGCCGACCGCCACGGTCCTCGTCCCCGGGCGGTGGGTCCTCCGGAGGCTCGGGGGCCGTCGGCTCCTCGACCGTCGGCTCGTCCGTCGGCTCCTGCGTCGGCTCCGGCGGCGTCGTCGGCTCCTCCGTGGGTTCCGGCGCCGGCGGCGACGTCGGCTCCTGCGTCGTGGGCTCCTCGGTGGTCGGCTCCTCCGTCGTCGGTTCCTCCGTCGTCGGCTCGGGGTCGGACGTCGGGGCGTCGGGGGTGAAGGTCGGCGTCGTCGGGGCCGGCCGCGACGGGAAGTCCTCGATGGGGACGTCCTCCAGCGCGGCTGCCATGAAGTCGCGCCACATCGTCGTCGGGTAGGTCGACCCGGTGATCGAGGCGTACTCCCCGAACGGGGTGAGCGACTCCTCGGTGCCGTCCTCCCCGACCTGGTACATCGCCACGACGGTGGCGAGCTGGGGCACGTAGCCGGCGAACCAGGCCGACCGGCCCTCGTTCGACGTCCCGGTCTTCCCGGCCGCGGGCCGGTCGAGGCTCCGGGCCCGCACGCCCGTGCCCTCCTCGATGACCTTCGTCATCGCGTAGGTCGCCTCGGCCATGACGTCCGGCTCGAAGACCTCGTCGCCGCTCTCGTCGGCGGTGAAGATCGTGTTGCCCTCGGCGTCGCGCACCTCGGCGACGATGTGCGGCTCGTGCCGCACCCCCTGGGCGGCGAAGGTCGCGTAGGCGCGCGCCATGTCGATCGGGTGCGGCGAGGCCGGGCCGAGGACGTTGGAGGGGACCGGCGCCAGCCCGGCGGTGTCCTCCGGGAGTCCGGCGTCGACCGCCGCCTGTACCGACTTCTCCGGTCCGACCTCGACGTTGAGCAGCGCATAGGTCGTGTTGACCGACTGCTCGGTCGCCTCGACGAGGTCGATGGTGCCGCGGTTGAAGGAGTCGTAGTTGTTCACGGGGCGGTCGAACCCCTCGATCTCCATCGGGGTGTAGCTCGGGTACCGCGTGCTCAGCGGGATGCCCTCCTGCAGCGCCGCGACGAGGGTGAAGGGCTTGAACGTCGAGCCCGCCTGGGCGACGTCCTGGGTCGCAGCGTTGCGGGACTGGGACACGAAGTCCGGGCCCCCGTACAGGGCGACGACCGCACCGGACCCCGGGTCGACCGAGACGAGGGCCACCCGGTTGTTCTCCGGCCGGTCCTCCGGCAGCGCGTCGACGACGTCGACCGCGGCCTGTTGGGCGTCGGGGTCTATCGTCGTCGTGATCCGCAGCCCGAGCGTGTCGATCTGCTCCTCGGTGATGCCGGCCTTGGCGACAAGCTCCTTGCGGACCATGTCGAGGAGGTAGCCCGTCGGTCCGGCGTAGGTGTCGGAGCGGACGTGGGGGATGGTCTCCGGGAAGGTCTGCTCGGCAGCCTCCGCCTCGGTGATCCAGCCGTCGCTGACCATGAAGTCCAGGGTGCGCTCCCAACGCTCCTGCGCCCGCTCCGGGTTGTTCTCCGGGTCCCAGGAGTTCGGGGAGGGGATGATGCCGGCGAGCATCGCCGACTCGGAGAGCGTGAGCTCGGCGGCCGGTTTACCGAAGTAGGCCTGGGCCGCGGTCTCGATGCCGTAGGCGTTGCGCCCGAAGTAGATGGTGTTGAGATAGTCCGCGAGGATCTCGTCCTTGGTGAGCTCGCGGTCGATCTTCAGCGCGAGGATGGCCTCGCGGAACTTGCCGACGTAGTCGGTCGTCGTGCCCAGGTAGTAGCGCTCGACGTACTGCTGGGTGAGCGTCGACCCGCCCTGGACGGGGTTCCCGCGCAGGTTATTCCACAGGGCGCGGCCGATGGCGATCGGGTCGACGCCGACGTTCTCGTAGAACCGGCGGTCCTCGGAGGCCACGACGGCGTGCCCGACGTGCTCGGGCAGGGTGTCGAAGTCGACGATCTCGCGGTTGTACTCCGCGAAGCTGCCCATCTCCGTCTCGTCGTCGGCGAAGTAGACGTGGGTGCCCTGCGCCTGGGCGAAGTCGCCCGGCTCCGGGATGTCGGTGGTGAGGTAGGCCGCGGCGAAGATGCCGACGACGACGGCGATCCCGGTGAGGGCGGTGCCGAGCACCACCCGCCAGCTCGGCAGCCAGCGGTGGATCGGTCCCTTGCCGGCGCGGGGGTAGTCGAAGCGCCGCTTCTTGGCCTGCGGCTTCCTGGTCCCGCCCGGTGCGGCGCGGCCCCGGCCCTGGGCGCCCGTCCCGCGCCCGGTCTGCTTCCTGGCCGCCACGCGACACCTCCCTGGTTGCTGTAGCGAACTGCTGCCGACGACCCATCAGTATGCGGTAGCGACCATGCCGCATTCGGTGCCCGGTCGCCCGCGGGCGGCAGACTTCACACAATCCGCACGTCACCTTCCCCGGTCCTGGCACGGTGCGGTGAGGAGCGTCACGGCGACGGCGTCGGGAGGGAGCCCGGAACGACGTGAAGGTTCCGCCAGGGTGTCCTGACGGAACCTTCACCGGGGGGGGAGCAGGTCGGCCGGCTCAGCGCTCGACCTCGCCGGCGATGAACGCCTCGACGGACGCGCGGGCGGCGTCGTCGTTGCGCTGCTCCGGCGGCGACTTCATGAAGTAGCTCGACGCGGACAGGAGCGGGCCGCCGACGCCGCGGTCCAGGGCGATCTTCGCGGCCCGGATGGCGTCGATGATGATGCCCGCGGAGTTCGGCGAGTCCCACACCTCGAGCTTGTACTCGAGGTTGAGCGGAACGTCCCCGAAGGCCTTGCCCTCGAGGCGGACGTAGGCCCACTTGCGGTCGTCGAGCCACTGGACGTAGTCGCTGGGCCCGATGTGGACGTCGCGCGGGGCGAGCTCGCCGACGATGTTGGAGGTGACGGCCTGCGTCTTGGACATCTTCTTCGACTCCAGGCGGTCACGCTGGAGCATGTTCTTGAAGTCCATGTTGCCGCCGACGTTGAGCTGGTAGGTGCGCTCAAGGCGCACCCCGCGGTCCTCGAAGAGCTTGGCGAGCACCCGGTGGGTGATCGTCGCCCCCACCTGGGACTTGATGTCGTCGCCGACGATCGGCACGCCGGCGGCGGTGAACTTGTCGGCCCACTCCTTGGTCCCGGCGATGAAGACGGGCAGCGCGTTGACGAAGGCGACACCGGCGTCGATGGCGCACTGTGCGTAGTACTTCGCCGCCTCCTCCGAGCCGACCGGCAGGTAGCAGACCATGACGTCGACCCGGGCGTCCTTGAGCGCGGCGACGACGTCGACCGGCTCGGCGTCGGACTCCTCGATGGTGTCCGCGTAGTAGAGGCCGAGGCCGTCGAGGGTCGGGCCGCGCTGGACGGTCACCCCGGTGGTGGGCACCTCGCAGAGCTTGATGGTGTTGTTCTCGCTCGCGTCGATGGCCTCCGCGAGGTCGAGCCCGACCTTCTTGGCGTCGACGTCGAACGCGGCGACGAACTCCACGTCGCGCACGTGGTAGTCCCCGAAGGCGACGTGCATGAGGCCGGGGATGGTGTCGGCGGGGTCTGCGTCGGCGTAGTACTGCACACCCTGCACCAGGGAGGCGGCGCAGTTGCCGACGCCCACGATCGCTACGCGGATCGAACTCATTCTTGCTCCTTGTGTGTGGTGGTGGACGGGGCGCCTGCTGCGCCGCGCCCGCTGGACCGCCGGGACTGCGGCGGGGATGCCGCCGGACCCGGTGTGCGGAAGTCGTGGGCACCGGGGGTGCCCCGTTCGGTGTCGATGAGGTTCTCCAGCCACTCGACCTCGCGCTCGACCTGCTCCAGGCCGTGCCGGGCGAGCTCGGCGGTGTAGGCGTCCATCCGCTCCCGGGCACGCTGGGTCGACTCGCGCAGCATGGAGAGGCGCTCGACCATCCGGGCGTGGCGCCCCTCGAGGATGCGCAGCCGCGTGCGCGCGTCGGTCGTCCCGAAGAGGCTGAACCGCACGTCGAAGGCCTCGTCGTCCCACGCCGTCGGCTCGGCCGTGGCGAGCGTCTCGGCGAGCCGGGCCCGGCCGGCGTCGGTGAGCCGGTAGACGATGCGGCCGCGGCGGCCGGCGAGCGCGTGCGGGAGGGAGTCGCTGCTCGCCTCAGTGATGAGCCCGGCAGCGGTGAGGCGCCGCAGCGCGGGGTAGAGCGAGCCGAAGGAGAGGGTGCGGAAGGCGCCGAGCCGGGCGTTGAGCTGCTTGCGCAGCTCGTAGCCGTGCATCGGGGCGGCGTCGAGCTGGCCGAGGATGGCCAGCTCGAGGACCTCACGACGGCTCACGCGGACCTCCCTCCCGGTCATCGCGTCCACGCCGATGCATCCCGTCGATGTATCGGTTCGATATAGCGCGACCGAACATACCGTACGTTTGTCATGTCCGGTGCCGGCGTGGGGTCGTGGCTCCGCGGGGGTCGGATAGCCTGCAGCGGTGCCCGCCGACCCGGAGCAGCCGTGAGCGTCCTGTCCGACCTGCGCACGCTCGCCGTGCACGCCGGCTTCCGCAAGCTCTTCGCGGTACGGCTCGTCTCCCAGTGCGGCGACGGCATGTTCCAGGTGGGGCTGGCCACCCTGTTCTTCTTCAGCCCGCAGAACATGGCGACCGCCACGGGGGTGGCCCAGGCCTTCGCCGTCCTCCTCCTGCCCTTCACCCTCGTCGGGCCCTTCGCCGGTCCGCTGCTCGACCGGTGGCGCCGCCGGCAGGTCCTCGCCCACGGGAACGCCGTGCGGGTGGTGCTCGCGCTCGTGCTCGCGGTGCTCATCGGCACCGCCGGGGTGAGCACCGCGGTGTATGTCCTCGCGCTCGTCACGCTGGGCATCAACCGCTTCCTCCTCGCCGGGCTGTCCGCCGGGCTGCCCCGGGTCGTCCCGCGTGACCAGCTGCTCATGGCCAACACGCTCACCCCGACCCTGGGCGCGGCGTCCGCCGCGGTGGGCGCCCTCGCCGGGTTCCTCATCGGGCTCGCCGTCCCGGACGCCGCGACCGACTCCGCCGCGCTCGTCGTCGCCGCGGTGCTCTTCGGCACGGCCTCCGCGCTCGCCCTGCGGCTCGGACGCGACGAGCTCGGCCCGACGACGCGTGCCCGGATCGCCGTCCGCACCGCCGTGCGTACCACGCTGGAGGACCTCGCCGCCGGTGCCCGTTACCTCCTCCGCCGCGGCACCCCCGGGCTCGGGCTGGGCGTCATGGCGCTGCACCGGTTCCTCTACGGCGTCAACTTCATGGCGCTCATCCTCATCTCGCGCAACCTGCTCGCCGACCCGTCGGACGCCGCGGCCGGGCTCGCGACGTTCGCGCTGCTCGGTGGCATCTCCTTCGCCGGCAACGGGCTGGCGATCTTCCTCACCCCGCTCGCCCACGAGCGGATGGCGCCGTCGGCGTGGATCGTCCTGTGCCTGGGGGTCGGGGCGGTGAGCCAGGCCCTCCTCGTGACGACCCCGGTGTGGGGCGTCATCGCCGTCTCCGCCGTCCTCCTCGGGCTCAGCGTCCAGGGCGCGAAGATCGCCGTCGACACCATCGTCCACCGGGACACCCACGACGACTTCCGCGGTCGGGCCTTCTCGCTCTACGACGTCCTGTACAACGCGGCCTTCGTCGGCGCGGCGGCGCTCGGTGCGTGGGTGCTGCCCGACACCGGGTGGTCGCGCGCCGTCTTCGGCGGGCTCGCCGTCGTCTACGTCCTCGTCGCCCTGGGGTACGCGAGCGGCACCCGCCGGCTGGCGGACACCCCGCGACCGGTCCTGCCCGCCGAGGCGGCCGGGCCCGCCGCCTGAGCGCCCCGGGGCGCGTCCCAGCGCCTGGTCGCCCCCGCGACCTGACCGGCACCCGCCAGTACCGTCGGCGCATGACCTCTGGCGAACAGCCCGGCACCGCCTTCTCCGACCTCCTCGCCGCCAACCGCCGCTACGCCGACGACTTCCGGCTCTCCGGCTTCGACGGTGTGGCCCGGGCGGGGGTGGCGGTCGTCACCTGCATGGACTCCCGGATCGACCCGCTCGGGATGATCGGCCTCGTCCCCGGTGACGCGAAGATCCTGCGCAACCCCGGCGGTCGGGTCACCGACCAGGTGCTCGTCGCCCTCGTGCTCGGGGTCAACCTGCTCAACGTCGACCGGGTGCTCGTCATCCACCACACGCTGTGCGCCATGGCCTCCAGCTCCGAGGAGGAGCTCCAGGCCGAGATCGGGCGCCGCCGCGGGCAGGACGCGAGCTGGATGTCGCTCGGCGTCATCACCGACCAGCTGCAGTCGATCCGCGCCGAGGTCGCCAAGGTGCGCTCCCACCCGCTGGTCTCCGACGCGGTCACCGTCGGCGGGTTCCTCTACGACGTCGACACGGGCCTGCTCGAGCCGGTCGCCTGACCCGGCCGGCTACTGCTGCTCGGCCCACCAGTCGCGCAGCGCCCGCTCCGCGGCCTCCTCGCCGAGCGGGCCGTGCTCCATCCGCAGGTCGAGCAGGTACTTGTACGCCTTGCCGACGACCGGTCCCGGCGGGATATCGAGGATCTCCATGATCCGGGTGCCGTCGAGGTCCGGGCGCACCTTGGCCAGCTCCTCCTCCTCGGCGAGCGCCGCGATCCGCTGCTCGAGGTCGTCGTAGGCGGCCGACAACCGCATTGCCTTGCGGCGGTTGCGGGTGGTGCAGTCGGCCCGGGTGAGCCGGTGCAGCCGCTCGAGCAGCGGCCCGGCGTCGGTGACGTACCGGCGCACCGCCGAGTCGGTCCACTTCGCCTCGCCGTAGCCGTGGAACCGCAGGTGCAGCTCGACCAGGCGTGCGACGTCCTTCGTGGTCTGCTTGTCGAAGCGCAGCGCCTTGAGTCGCTTGGCCGCCATCCGCGCGCCGACGATCTCGTGGTGGTGGAAGCTCACGCCCCCGCCCGGCTCGAAGCGCCGGGTGTCCGGCTTGCCGATGTCGTGCAAGATCGCGGCCAGGCGCAGGACGAGGTCGGGACCGGGCACCGGCCCGTCCGGCCCGGTCTCCAGCGCGATCGCCTGGTCGAGCACCACGAGGGTGTGCTCGTAGACGTCCTTATGACGGCGGTGCTCGTCGACCGTCTCCTGCAGGCGGGCCAGCTCGGGCAGCACGACGTCGGCCACGCCGGTGTAGACCATGAGCTCCAGTCCTCGCCGGGGCGCCTTGCTGAGCACGAGCCGTTCGAGCTCACCCCGGACCCGCTCGGCGGAGACGATGGACAGCCGCTCGGCCATCGCCGTCATCGCCGTCATCGCGCCGGGGTCCACGTCGAACTCGAGCTGGGCACTGAACCGGGCCGCGCGCATGATCCGCAGCGGGTCGTCGTCGAAGGACTGCTCGGGGTCGGCGGGGGTGCGCAGGATGCCGTCGTGCAGGTCCTGCAGCCCGTTGTGCGGGTCGACGAAGGTGAGCGAGGGCAGCACCACCGCCATCGCGTTGACCGTGAAGTCGCGGCGTGACAGGTCGCCCTCGAGGGTGTCGCCGTACTCGACCTGCGGCTTGCGGGACGCGAGGTCGTAGGCCTCGGTGCGGTAGGTGGTGACCTCGACGACCACGTCCCCGTGGCGGGCGCCGATGGTGCCGAACT
>DAHVRG010000017.1 GCA_027322565.1 Georgenia sp. | reverse complement strand
TCCCCCCTCCGCCGACAGTTCAATTCCTGGCGGCAACCCACTTGCCGCCGACAGCTCAATTCCTGCCGGCGCCGAGCGCCGTTTTGGGGAGGGCCCGGACGGCGAACCGGTCGCCTTCACCCGCAACCGGCACGCCTTCCGGGTGGCCGTGCGCAAGGCGCTGTTCACCCGGGTCGAGCTGCTCTCCCGCGAGCACTACGAGCCGCTCGGGGCGATGCACGCCGCCGACGGCTGGGACGCCGAGCGCTGGGCGCAGGCGATGGACCCGTACTGGGAGGAGTACGACTGGCTCGGCATCGACGCCCAGGCCCGCGCCGCCGGGCTCGTCACCCTCGACGAGCAGCCCGCGCGGGAGGACCTCCTGCACGCCGGGCTGCCCGAGGACGACGACGCCGACCTCGCCAAGGCGGCGGAGGGCCGGCTCTGGCTGGTGCGGCAGACCTTCGACGACCCGGAGGGCGACCACGACTGGGGCATCTGGGCGGTCGTCGACCTCGACGCCAGCGACGAGGCCGAGGGCGCGGTGGTCCGGGTGCTGGGTGTGGGTCCGCGGTGAGCCGGGGGCGGGTGTGATGCGACGCAGGGCGCCCGCGGGCACGCCGGCGCTGCGCGCGTTGCAGCAGGCCGGGGTGGAGCACACCGTGCGCGAGTACACCCACGACCCGGGCAACGGGCTGTCCTACGGCCTGGAGGCCGCCCAGGCGCTGGGCGTCGACCCTGCCCGGGTGTTCAAGACCCTCGTCGCGGAGGTCGACGGCGCGCTCGTCGTCGCCGTCGTCCCGGTCACCGGCGAGCTCGACCTCAAGGCGCTGGCCGCGGCGCTCGGCGCGAAGCGGGCCGGGCTCGCGGAGCCGGCCGCCGCCGAGCGGGCCACCGGCTACGTCGTCGGCGGGATCTCCCCGCTCGGCCGGCGCCGGCCGCTCCCCGTCGTCGTCGACGAGACGGCGCTGGACCACGGGACGGTGCTGGTGAGCGCGGGACGCCGCGGCACCGACGTCGAGCTCTCCCCACGGGACCTGCTCGCCCTCACGGGGGCGACCACCGCGCGGGTCGGGCGCCCGTGAGGCGCGCCCGGCGGACGTGGTCGGTGCCCGAGCCGGCGGTCCCGCCCCACCTCGCGCCCGGGGACCCCGCCGTCCTCGCCGAGACGACCACCGCCGGCGTCGACCTCACGGGTGCCGTCCTGCCGGGCCTGGTCGAGGCCCAGGTCGAGGGCAGCGACCTCGGCCGCGCGCGGGCGGCGGGCGGCCGGTGGGAGCGGGTGACGCTCGCCGACTGCCGGCTCGACGGCGCCGACCTCGCCAACCTCGTGTGGCGGGACGGGTCGCTGCTGCGCTGCTCGCTGCGCGAGGTGCGGATGACCGGTGTGCTGCTCGCCGGCGTCCGGCTGCGGTCGGTCCTCCTCGAGGGCGTCCAGGCGACGCTGTCGACGTGGCACGGCGTCCAGCTGCGCGGCGGCGCGCTCCGCGGCTGCGACCTCTCCGAGGCCACCTTCACCGACACCGTCCTTCAGGAGGTGCTGCTCGAGGACTGCGTGCTCACCGCTGCGCAGCTCGCCGGCCTGCGCTGCCGCGACGTCCAGCTGCGCGGCTGCCGGCTCGACGGCGTCGCCGGTGTCGCGGGGCTGCGCGGGGCCCGTCTCACCGAGGAGGACGCGGCCGCGCTCGTCCCCGCCATGGCCCGCGAGCTGGGCATCACCATCGGCGGCTGAGGTCCGCTACGCTCGATGTCGAAACCGGGCGGCGCTGTTCGACGAAGAGGTACCACAGCACCTACCCAGACCAAGGAGTCCGAGCCATGCGCAAGCTCATCGTCACCGCGTTCGTGTCCGCCGACGGAGTCATGGAGGCCCCCGGCGGGGGCGAGTACCGCAACGCCGGATGGACCTTCAAGGACGTCCCGTTCGACGAGGCCGCCTACGAGATCAAGGGTACGGAGCAGGAGGAGGCCGGCGCCCTGCTGCTCGGGCGACGCTCCTACGAGGAGTTCGTCCCGGTCTGGCCCACGATGGAGGAGTTCGGCCGCTACAACTCCCTGCCCCGCTACGTCGTGTCGACGACCATGGAGGAGGCAGACCCCCGCTGGCCGGCGACGGTGCTGCGCTCGCTCGACGAGGTGGCCGAGCTCAAGGAGCAGGACGACGGCGGCCCGCTCCTCGTCCACGGCAGCGCCCAGCTCGGTGCCGCGCTCGCCGACGCCGGCCTCGTCGACCGCTACCACCTCCTCGTCTTCCCGCTGCTCCTCGGCGCCGGGAAGCGGCTGTTCAGCGAAGCGGACAAGGACGCCACCCGCCTCGCGGTCGTCGAGCACGAGGTGTACGCCAACGGGGTGCAGAAGCAGGTCCTCGACGTCGTCCGCTGAGCCGGTCGCCGTCGGCGGGGGCGCTGACCTCCGGGGCCGCTACGGCAGGTGCGCCTCGAGGAGGTCGGCCGCCGCCCGGGTGCCGCCGAGCGACCGCAGCTCCGCCCCCAGCCGGGCCGCCGCCTCGCGGTAGACCGGGTCCCTGAGCACCCGGTCGACAGCCCGGGCCACCGCCGCGGGGCGCGGTGTGCCGGTGCGCAGGTTGACGCCGGCGCCGTGCCAGCCGACGCGGGCGGCGATCTCCGGCTTGTCGAGGTCGCCGCCCGCGACGACGAGCGGGACGTCGTGGCGCAGCGCCTGGAGCACACCGCCGTAGCCGCCGTTGGTCACGACGGCGGCGGTGCGGGGCAGCAGGTGCGGGTAGGGCACCATCGCCGCGACCCGCGCGTTGGCCGGCAGCGGCCCGGGCAGCGGCGGGGTGCGGTGCCCGAGCCCGACGACGACGAGGACCTCCCGGTCGGCGAGCGCCTCCAGCGTCGGGAGGATGAGGTCGCGTGGATCGACGTTGGCAGTGCCCTGCGTGACGTGGACGACCGGCACGTCCGCCCCGGCGACGTCGTCCCACCACTCGGGCAGCGCGGTGGCGGGCGGCGCCCCGCCGTCGTCGGTGAGGTCGCCGACGAAGCGGATGTGCGGGGGTAGGTCGGCGCGCGGGTAGTCCAGGCCGGGCGCGCCGGCGGCGACGACGAGCTGTGGTGAGTACCACATGGTCGCGAAGGTCTCGTCGTCGGGCGCCAGCCCCGCCTCGCGGCGGGTGCGCTGGTAGAGCCGGGTGAGGGCGCGGGTCCCGGCCCGCGCGCCCGCCCCGAGGACAAGGTCCCGCAGGCGCCCGAGCGGCCCCTTCGCGGGGGTGAGCCCGAGCCCGGTCGGCGGGATGTCCTTGCCGGGCAGCCAGACCGCGATCGGGGACACCGTCGCCCACGGGCCGCCGACGTGCTCGGCGGCGAACCGCGTGCCCATCGCCATCGTGTCCCCGGCGAGCAGGTCCCACGGCTCCTCGCGGTGGGCCCCGAGGAGGTCGGTGAGCTGGGCGGGGGCGGTCCCGAGGAACAGGTCCTCGAGGTTGACGAGGACCTGGCGGAAGCCCTTGCGCTCCTGCATCCGCGGGAACGTCGCCGCGTAGTTGCGCTCGTCGAAGTCGGGGGCGGCCTGCCACGGCACACCACGGGCCCCGACCTCCTCGAACATCGCGACGTAGGAGCGGCCGGTGTACACCCGGACGTCGTGTCCGCGGCGCACCAGCTCGGCGGCGACCGCACGGATGGGCCGGGCGTGGCCGGCGAACGGCATCGCCGTGAGCATGATCGAGGCCATCCCCCGATCCTCCCAGCGGACGGCGACACCCGGAAGCGCCGCCGGCTCAGCCGACCGGGACCGCGGGCGGCCGGTACTCGGCCCGCTCCTTGATGCCGCGCAGCATCCGCGCCGTCATGACGAAGCTCGCGACCTGCACCGTCTCCACGAGCGGTGCCGCCCACGGTGCGAGGTAGCGGTACCGCTCCCGGACGAGGAGCCGCGTCGTGCGGCGCGGCCCCGGCTCCAGGACGAACGCCCAGGTGAAGGCGAAGGGTATCGGCGCGTCCTCGGCGGCATCCGGGTCGGGTGAGCCGTGCAGGACGAGGGCCCGCTCCGGCTCGGCGACCGCGACGGTCAGCCCCACCCCGCGCGCCAGGCTGACGACGTCACCGGGGGTGATGTCCTGCCACTCGGGGATGACGTCGTCGGCGTTGCGGATGCCCAGGCCGAGGAGCCGCTGCAGCCCGTCGTAGCTGTAGAAGCCGCCACGCTCCGCCCCGAGCTGGGCGAGCCACGGCCACACGTCCTGCGGCGGTGCCGCGACGGTCACCGCGCGGGTGGTGACGAGGTCGGCGCCGCCGAGGATCGCGTCTCCGGGCAGCTCGGCCGCGACCTCCTCGGCTGTCGCACCCCAGCGCTGTTGGGCATGGCGTGCGGCGAGCAGTCCGGCGAGCAGCGCAGTCGCCAGGGCCAGGTGCCTGACCGGTCGGTTCGTCGTCCTCATGTCGATCACCTCTCCCTCCAGCCTCACCGGCGGCTCGGCGTGGGACCAGGGGCCAACGTCCCTCGACAACGGTGCCCTCGCGGAGGAGGGTTGGGGGTGCGCGACGACAGGGAGGTCACGGTGGGACGGAAGCCGGCGAAGAAGCAGTGGGAGGACCTGAGCGGGGGCCGGCGCGCGCGGGCCGCGGTGCTCGGTGCCGTGCAGCTCGGGCTCGCCGTCGCGGCCTGGGTGGACCTGGCTCGGCGGCCCGCGGAGGAGGTCAACGGCAGGAAGGGGATGTGGGCGGCGGTCATCGCCGTGAACTACATCGGCCCGATCGCCTACTTCGTCAAGGGCCGGCGGAAGGACTGAGGATGGCGGCCGCCCCGCTCATCCGAATGGGGGACGGACCGGGCGTCGATCTTTGGCACGCTAGGACGCGTGGCGAAGGAGAAGCAGGGGGACGGGAGCCGGCTGCCCCCGTGGCGCTGGTGGCACCCGCTCCACCGGTCGGTCATGGGGGTCGAGCACGGCGGGTCGCGGTGGCACATCGACGTCGACTTCTTCGACTGGGACGAGAAG
>DAHVRG010000004.1 GCA_027322565.1 Georgenia sp. | reverse complement strand
GGGGTGGCGCGGGTGGACGTCCATCTGGGTGCACTGCTCGACGGTGCGCCGGATCTCGTCGATGTCCGAGAAGTCGATCTGCGGGTCGATGCCCTGGCTGAAGAGGTTGAGGCCGAGCGTGACGAGGTCGACGTTCCCGGTGCGCTCACCCTGCCCGAAGAGGCAGCCCTCGACCCGGTCGGCGCCGGCCATGACGGCGAGCTCGGCGGCGGCGACGGCGGTGCCGCGGTCGTTGTGCGGGTGGACCGACAGGGCGATGAACTCCCGCCGCGAGAGGTTGCGGCTCATCCACTCGATCTGGTCGGCGTAGACGTTCGGGGTGGCCCGCTCGACGGTCGCCGGCAGGTTGAGGACGATCTCCCGGTCCTCGTCCGGCTGCCACACGTCCATGACCGCCTCGCACACCTCGAGCGCGTACTCGATCTCCGTGTCGATGAAGATCTCCGGGGAGTACTCGTAGGAGAAGACGGTGTCCTGGTCGAGGACCTTCTCCGCGTACGCCATGACCTCCCGTGTGCCGGCGACGGCGAGCTCCTTGGTGGCCGCGCGGTCGTTGCGGAAGACGATCTCGCGGAAGATCGGTGCGGTGGCGTTGTACAGGTGGACGGTGGAGCGCCGGGCCCCGACGAGGGAGTCGATGGTGCGCTGGATGAGCTCCGGACGCGCCTGGGTGAGCACGGAGATCGTCACGTCCTCCGGGATCGCCTCGTCCTCGATGATCGAGCGGACGAAGTCGAAGTCGGTCTGGCTCGCCGCAGGGAAGCCGACCTCGATCTCCTTGTAGCCCATGCGCACGAGCAGGTCGAACATGCGGCGCTTGCGTGCCGGGTCCATCGGCTCGATGAGCGCCTGGTTGCCGTCACGCAGGTCGGTGGACAGCCACCGGGGAGCCTGGGTGATCCGGCGGGAGGGCCACTGCCGGTCGGGCAGGTCGATGCCGTTGACCTCGTGGAAGGGGCGGTACTTCGCGATCGGCATCCGCGAGGGCTGCTGAGCGTTGCTGGGGGTGCGGGTCTTCATGGTTCCTCTTCGCTTCGTCTGGTGGTGCGCCGGGCACGAGAGACACCGCGACGAGGGGCCGGCCGCTCAGTTGGCCTCGCCGCGGCAGCGAAGGAGGAGAAGGCTCCGTGCATCCACGGGTGAGACTCTAGCGCACATCAGGCGGGCGGCGACGACGCACCCACGGCACCCGCCGGACGGTCGGGTCAGCGCGCGGAGACGATCCGGATGACGTACTCCGCGAGCCGGATCTCGTCACCGGCGGCGACCTCGAGCTCCGTGCCCGGTGCCGCATGCACGGTCTGCCCGCCGGCGCGGCGGACCGTCGTGCCGTTGGTCGAGCCGAGGTCCGTGACCCGCGCCCGCCCGGCGGCCAGGTGGAGCAGCGCGTGGGTGCGGGAGACCGCCGGGTCGGGCACCGTGACCGCCCGGTCCACCCGCACGCTGCCCGGTGCGTGCGGCGACCTGCCGAGCACGGTCACGCCGTCGGGCAGCGTCCGCCCGTCCGGCAGCACCGCCCGCACCGCAGCCTCCGCTCCCGTCGCGTCCGCCGACCGGAGCCGGACCGTGTGGGCGATGCTCCCGGCGAGGAGCGCCGCCTCGTCGAGCGCGGCGCCGTTCGGTGTGGCGGCGGTGACCGTGGCGATCGCGCCGGCGTCGGGGAAGAGGAGGGCGATCTCGACGAGCAGGTAGTGAGCGGGCGGGGAGTCAGGCGCGAACTCCACCGCACCGAGCGAGGTCCCGGCGACGTCGTGCTCGACGGCGCGCACCGTCGCCACGCCCGCGACGTCCCCGTAGGTCACGAGGTGGATGCGCGCGTCGGGGCCGTGCTGCACCGTGAGGGCGCGGCTGAGCAGCGTCTGCGCGTCCACCGGTACCGACGCCGGAGGTGGTGCGAACTCCTGCACCCCGACCGAGAGGGAGATGAGGACGGCGTCGGCCCCGACGGCGTCCCCCGCCGGCTCGCCGTCGCTCCCGGCCGCGGGTTGCTCCGGGCGGTCCACGCCTGCGGCGGCGGCCGTCCCGACGAGCACGAAGCCGCTCCACACCAGCGGGGCGCCGACGAGCCCGGCACGGGCCTGGCGGAACTGGTGCTCGGCCTCCGGCCCCACCTCGGCGGCCCGCTCGGGTCCGAGCGTCTCCGCGAGCCGGCGGCGGAAGGTGGCGGCCGCCACCTCGACGTCCTGGTGGAGCCCGAAGTCCCCGACGTCGGCGGGCGTGGCGAGCAGGACCTCCCAGCGGTCTGCCGCCGCCCCGTCCGGCGCCGCGACGGTGCGGGAGGCGCTCACTTGACCAGCTCCCCGTCCTCGACCTCGAGGTAGGCGGTGTTCGGCGGCAGGTCCCACGGGTCGGTGCCCGCGTACCCCGTGTACCGGCCCTCGACGTCGGGCGCGGTCTCGTCCTCGAGCATGCCGGTGACGGTGTCCCCGAGCCGGTAGCCGCTGATGCTCCACTCCGCCTGCGCGCCCTTGAGGCGGACCATCCGCCACGTCAGCTCGTGGCGGTGCAGCTCCTTCGCGTCGAGCATCGTGGGCAGGTACTCGTAGGTGCCCAGGGGCGTCTTGACCCGGACGAGCTCGTCGCCGCGCCCCGAGGCCTTGTACATGCGGACGACGTGCGAGCTGGCCGCGGCCGCGGCCTTCCCGAGACCGAAGGTGAGCATCCCGAGCCCGACCGGTCCCCAGCCCGCATGCCCGGCCGCGGCCAGGGTCGCGTCCGCCGCGGTCGAGACCCCGCCGACGATGGCCGCGCCGCCGAGGAGGAACGGGGCGGCCGGCGGGAAGACGAGCAGCGCCGCCCCGCCGAGGGCCGCCAGGCCGGCGGCCACGAAGCCTCCCCACTTGCTGATCCAGGCGGCGATCGGTGCGAGGAACCGGGCGATGTCCCCGATGAAGGAGTCCTCGATCCAGTCGCCGATGTCGTCGAAGAAGTCACCGATGGCGTCCCACAGGCTGCCTCCCCACGCCTCGTCACCAGCGGCGTTGATCCGACTGCCGACGTCCTCGGCCCGTTCGCGGTACTCCGACTCGAGGTCGCTGATCCTCTGCTCGACCTCGGCGACGGCATCGAGGGCGAGCTCCCGCTCGTCGTCCAGACGGGTGAGCTCAGCGCGCTGCTCCCGGCTCCACTGCCGCTGGTCCTCCCCCGCCTGGTAGGCCTGCTGGGCGTCCTCGGCCATGGCCAGTCGCGCGCGGGCGTTGCCCAGGTCCTCGTCCAGCATCATGCTGCGGGCCTGGAAGTACGAGAGCTCCTCGCCCCAGTCACGGACCGCGTGCTCGGCGTCGGTGAACGCACCGACCACCCTGACGAGCAGCTGTGGGAACTCGACCATCGTCTCCCGGAATGCGCGCCTGTTCTCCCCCGCCCAGCCGGCGTCGTGGATGTCGTGGCGGCCGCCCTCGAGGAAGGCACGGAGCTCGTCGACCTTGCCGGCGAAGGCGCCGAGCTGGTCCGCGAGCAGGGCGGTTCCGTCCTGCGAGCCGGGGCAGGGGTCGTAGCCGATGTGCGGGTGGTGCCGGCCCTCGTAGGTGACGTACTCGCCCATCAGCGGTTGGCCCTCAGCTCGCGCAGCAGCTGCTCCGCCATCTCGAAGTCGATCTTCTCGAACGTCGACATCACGAGCCGGACGTAGTCGGCGGCGCGGGCGGCGTCCTCGGACAGGTCCTCGGCCGTCCGGGACCACGCCTCGCCGAACTCGTGGATCTCGTCGAACACCGGTGCGGCGCCGACGACCAGCCCGTCCAGCCCCCGCACGGCTGTGCAGATGGTCTCGAGGTCCGAGCTCAGGTCGGAGAGGTTCTGTGCGGTCTCGCTCAGATACGCCCTGTCGACCTTCACCACGCCGTCGGTCATGGTCCCCCCAAGTGTCCACGTCGGTTCAGCGTCACCTGTTTCTTACCGCCTCGCCGCGGCGGGGGCACGTGATTTTCCGGCGGTCGGTCAGGGGGCGCTCAGGTCCGGCCGGCTCTCGGGACCGGCCCGGCGCCTGCGGTCCCGAGGTGAACCTCCTCGGCCCGAGCTGCGGTCACGACGGCGCGCCCGGCGGCCGCAGCACGGTGTGCTCGACGTCGTCGCCCGGGTCCGCGACGCTCAGGGTGCTCGCCCCGATGACGACGACGGCGCCCGGTGCGAGCTCGTGCGGCTCCCCCGCGCGCGGCCGATGGACGCTGCCGTCCGGATGGTGGACGACGGTGCCGTTCGTCGAGCCGCGGTCGACGACGACGACGCGTCCCGGCTCCACCCGGACGGTCAGGTGGGTCTTGGAGACGTGGTCGTCGGCCACCGCGACGACCGCGTCGACGTGCTCCTCGGGACGCGCCACGGGGGCACGGCCGACGAGGGTGGTCCCGGGGCCGAGCTCCCGGCCGTCACCCAGGCGGACGCGCAGCACGGGGACAGCGGGTCCGGTGGGCGGGCCGACCCACGGCGCGGGCGCGGGCTCCTCGGGCCCGGCGACGGCGGCCGCGGGCTGCCGGGACGGAGCCGGAGTGTCCGGCGCGGGCACGGCAGGCCCGGAGGACCCGGGCGCGGCAGGCCGGGAGCCCGAGGGTGCGGGCGTCGTCGGGGCGGCGCCGCGGGCCGACGGACCGGCCCAGCGGGGCACCTCCCCCACCACGCCCGGTGGGGGCAGGGTGCCGGAGACGACGATCGCGCCGGTCCCCACAGCGGGGGTCAGCCCGGCCGGCGGCGACGCGGGCGAGGCGGGCTCGTCGTGCGCGACGCGGTGCATCCGTGCCCGGTGCACCCGGCGCAGCCCGCTCGCGGTGAGCAGCGCCGTGAGCAGGCACACGGCCGAGACGACGACACGGGCGAGCCAGGCGCCCCTGACGTCGTCGGCCGCGTACGGCGTGGACGCCTCCGCGTACCCGAGCCCGGCCTGGACGGCGAGGACGGCGCCGCCGGCGGACAGGAGGAGCGCCGCGAGGGTGCGGGGCAGGAGCGGAGGGCGCCACAGCTCGCGCCCACCGGACGCGCGGTCCTGGGCGACGACCTCCTCGTGCGCCCGCACGGTCTCGGGGTCGGCGGTCGTGCCGTCGACCCGCCCGCCGTCGGCCCGCACCGCGGTGGCAAGGGTGAGCCAGCCGGCGATCGCGCGCGCGAGGGCGGAGCCGGTGGCGACGACCGCCCCGCCGAGGAACGTCGCGGCGACCAGGAGGGCGATCCCGACCGTCGAGGCCCCTCCGGCCCCGGCCACCGCAACGCCCCTGCCGACGAGCACGCCTGCGCCGACACCACAGGCCCACGCCAGCGCCCCGAGCGCGAGCCGGACCCAGGAGCCGTAGGCGGGGTAGAGCACGCCGAGGGCCTCCCGCCTCCGGACCATCATCGGGCCGTGCCCGGGCCACGGGCGGTTGCGGGAGTCCGGTCCCAGCCAGGGGCGGGCGGCGGAGGGGGTCAGGAGCATTCAGGCAACCTCGAGCGGGCGGCGGGTCACCGCCGGCCGGACGAGGAGCCGGGTGCGACCCAGGTGGATGATCGCGGGTCCCCGGACGGTGGTCACCTGCCACGGGCGGCACCGGGACAGGGCGCCGTCGGGGGCCTCGAGCAGCGTACCGTTCGTCGAGGCGCGGTCGACGACGCGTACCGCACCGCCCTCGACGGTGATGGTCGCGTGGGTCTTGGTCACGGTCTGGTCGGTGAGGACGACGACGTCGTCGACGACGTCCCCCGGCCGCGGCACCGGGCGCCGCCCGAGGAGTGTCGTGCCCTCGCGCAGCGTCCGCCCGTCGGGGAGGACGACCTCGGTCCGCGAGCCGGGGGGCGCGGGGGCGCTGACCTGTGCTGGGGCGGCCACGGCAGCGAGACCGGAGACGTCGAGGACGGCCGTCGGCGGACCCTCGACCGAGACGTGGCCGGCCGGGTCCGCGGCGAGCGGTGAGTGTCCCGCCCGACGGGGTCCGGCTGCCGGTGGAGCCGAAGTACCGCCCGCGACCACGCGGGGCACGCCCGGCCGGACCGCGCCACCGCCCCCTGCCGTCGCTGCTCGCGTGCCGAGGGCGGCGACCGTGGGCCGCTGCCACGCGGCCTCGGCGACGGTCCGCACTCCCCGGGTGGTCGCCACGGCCGCGCCGGCGGTGGTGACGACGGCGACGGCGAGGCCGGCGACGAGCAGCGCTCCTGCGCCGTCCGCGGCGGCTGTCGGCGCGCCTGCGACGAGGTGGGCCGCACCGAGCGCACCGGTCTGGGCGAGGACGTAGACGAGGGTGACGGCGAGCGCGACGGCGGTCCCGGCCGCCGCGGCGGCCAGCACGGCGCGCCAGCGCACGACCCCGAGCAGCACGCCGGCGTCGGTGTCGGTCGCCCCGGCGGCGGGGACCCGCAGCCACCGGGCGGCTGCCCCGGTGATGCGGCGCCCGGCCCGCAGCACCCCGACCCCGAGCCAGAGGCCGCCGGCGACGAGCGCGGCCCCGAGCACCGCAAGGGCGGCTCGCGCGGCGGTGCCGCCGGTGAGCCACGGCAGCACGGCGACGGTGCTCGCCCCGGCGACGACGGCGGCCCCGGCGAGCAGGCCCAGCAGGGTGCGGCCGGTGGAGCGGTAGCCGGCAGCCAGGACGTCCAGGGCCTCCCGGCGGAGCGGGGCGAGCGCCTCGTGGTGGGCGTCGACGGCGATGTCGACCTCCAGGTAGGGCTGTGCCGCCCGGGGCACGAGCCGGCGCTCGCTCACTCCACGTCCTCCCTCGGTGGAACGCACACCGCCGGGCACAGGCCCGTGGCCCGTACCCGGCGGAGACGTCGTGTCAGCCGCGCGCCTGGGCGGCGAGCACCTCGTCGGTGGACTGCATCTGGTCGGCGGCACCGGTGAGGTAGTTGCTCAGGTTGGTGAGGTTCTCGATGACCTCGGTGGCGTTCGTGGTGAACTCGGAGTACGTCTCGTTGAACGCTCCGGAGGCCTGGTCGGTGACGAAGCCGGAGCTCACGAGGTTCTCGATGAACGTCTTGAGCTCGGCGAGCTTGGTCTGCACCTCGTCCTTGCCGGACACCAGGTAGGTGGCGGCGTTGCGCATCTCCTCGTAGGTGACGTTGATGTTGGCCACGGAGTTGTCTCCTTCGGGTCGGTGCCCCGCCGCCCTCCGGCGAGGTCGTGCATGACATTCCTATCGAACCGGGGGCGGGCTTGTCGCCCCTCCCCCATGGGGAGAACTCCCCGCTCCGGCCGCCGAGATCGCAGACCGCGCCGCCGGAGACCTAACCGAGCAGCGGGAGCTGGACCCGGCGGACCTTCGCCTTGTCGACGAGCATGCCGCGCCCGACGGGGAACTCCTTGCGCTGGACGCGCGGGAAGGACGTGCGGAACAGCGTGTCCCCCTCGAGCTGGTCCGGCTGGAGCGCCAGCCCGCGGCGGCCGTTGCGGATCTCCGACACGAGCGGCCACGACGCACCCCAGGTGCTCGTGTCCCCCTCCCCGATGACGAAGTGCTCGTTGCGCTTGACCGCCTTGATCACCTCGACGAGCGGGGCGTCGGCCGGCGAGGTGAGGAAGTCGGCGAGCGCCTCGATGACGACGACGTATCCCACCTCCCCCTCCGGCGGCGGCTCCTTGAGGTCCCCGACGACGGCCTTGGCGAGCTCGGCGACCTCGGACGTCCCGGTCGCCGCCTCGTCCCACAGGTCGAGCCCGCGCAGCCCGGACCGGCGGGCGCCGAAGTAGAGGAAGCGGGCCTCGGGGTGCGCCCTCCGGACCGACGAGACGAGCCAGTGCAGCGCGTTGGTGCGCCCCGACTGCGGCGGTCCCGCGAGCAGGAAGGTTCCCAGCGCCTCGATGCCGACCGGCTCCAGCGTGTCGTCGGCGACCCCGACGGCGGGGAAGCCGGCGACGTGGTCCGGCATGGTGTCCGCCGGGATGAGCTCGGGTAGGCGCCGCACCGCCGGCGCCTCGGGCACCCCGGCGCGGCGCAGCGTGCCGGCGAGCTTCTCGATCGCGCGGACCTGCTCGGCGAGGTTCGGCGAGCCGCCGAGGACCGCCACCTGCATCTCCAGGCCCCCGACGATGGCGCGGCCGGGCGGGGAGGTCTCGTCGAGCACGTCCTTCGGTGCGCCGAGCTGGGCGTAGGCGGCGGCGTCCACCTGCCGCATGACGATCTTGCGCTGCAGGCTGCCCGCCACCGAGGACGGGATCGAGCCGTGCCGGTCCGCGGTCACCGCGACGTGCACGCCGGCCGAGCGGCCGTCGACGAGCAGCTGGAGGAAGAGCTGGTAGTAGGGCATCCGCGAGGCGACGGCCTCCCACTCGCTGCGGAAGGCGCCGTACCCGTCGATGAGGAGGAGGATCCGTGGCTCGTCCGGGCGGCCGGCGATCTCGCGGTACTCCTCGATCGTGCTCGCCCGGGCTGCCGCGTAGCGGGCGGAGCGCTCCTCGACGGTGTCCCGCAGCTGGCGCAGCAGCCGCTGGATGCGCTCGCCGTCGTCCCCGTCGATGACCGCCCCGACGTGCGGGAGGTTCTCCAGGGCCGCGAGACCGCCGGAGGAGAAGTCCATCCCGTAGACCTGGACCGGCCCGCCCCGCGGGGTGATGCCGGCGGAGATGGCGAGGGTGCGCAGCGCGGTCGACTTCCCGGACCCGCTCGCGCCGTAGAAGGCGATGTTGCCATCGACGTCGGGGCGGTAGTACGTCGTGACCTGGCGCTGGCGGGCCGGGTCGTCGACGACGCCGAGCGGCAGCGCGGAGTCGGTGCGCGGGTGGAGCGCAGACAGGTCCTGGACCTCGGCGAGGGTGGGCAGCCACGGCTTACGCGGCTCCGGGACCCCGGCGCTCCGGGCGGCGTCCCGGATCGAGTCGACGACGCGGCGGATGTCGGTGGGCCCCTCGTCGACCGGGCCGAGGTCAGCCTCCTCCGTCCGCTCGGGGCGCTCCCAGCGGGTGCCCGCCCCCATGGTGAGGGTCTCGACCTCGACCTGCGGCTTGGGCCGGGCCGTCGTCGAGCGGCCCCCGGCGTACCCGGTCTGGAACATCGTCACCCGGCCGGGACCGGTGCGAGCGGCACCGCGGCCGGGCAGCGACGGGTCGAAGCCGGCGGCGAGCGGCAGCCCGAGGACGTCCTTGGAGTCGGACTCGTCGTTCATCCGCAGCGCCACCCGGAGGTTGGTGTTGGCACGCAGGTTGTCCTTGATGACACCGGCGGGGCGCTGGGTGGCGAGCACGAGGTGCAGCCCGAGGGAGCGGCCGCGCTGGGCGACGTCGACGACGCCGTCGACGAACTCCGGCACCTCGGTGGCGAGCGCGGCGAACTCGTCGACGATGATGATGAGGCTCGGCGGGCACTCCGGGTCCCCGGTGCGCTCGAGGGAGATGAGGTCCTTGGCGCCCTTGCGGTTGAGCAGGTGCTCGCGGTGGTGGAGCTCGGCACGCAGCGAGGTGAGCGCGCGGCGCACGAGGTGCGGGGAGAGGTCGGTGACGAGCCCGACGGTGTGCGGCAGGTCGACGCAGTCGGCGAACGCGGAGCCGCCCTTGTAGTCGACGAAGAGGAAGGTCACCCGGTCCGGGCTGTTGTGCTGGGCCATGCCGAGCACCCAGGACTGGAGGAACTCCGACTTCCCGGCGCCGGTGGTGCCGCCGACGAGGGCGTGGGGGCCCTGGGTGCGCAGGTCGAGGGTGAAGGGCTCGGTGGCTGCCTGCCCGATGAGCGCGCGCAGGTTGGCGTCGTGCCGGCGCCGCTGGGGCGGGCTGCCGTCACGGGGCACGAGCGAGCCGTTCTCCCGCCACCGCTCCAGGGTGGCGGCGGGGCCCTCGGCGGTCTCCGGGCCGACGAGGCTGAGGTAGGAGACCCGCGCGGGCAGGTCCGACGCGTCGTCCACCGGGGCACCGGCGTCGACGACGGCGGCGAGGTGCTTGGCGAGGGCGAGGGCCTGCTCCGCGGTGACGGTGTCGCACACGAGCGGCTGGACCGCCGAGCCGGTGCGGACGTACCCGGCGGTCCCCGCCTCGGTGGCGGTCGAGACGGTGAGAAAGGTGCGGCACACCGCCGGCAGCCGCTCCTGGGCGGAGGCGCACCACACCACGTGGATCCCGACGTCGGGACCCTCCTCGGCGATCCGGACGAGGCGGCCGCGCTCGATCGGGGCGTCGTCCTCGACGAGGAGGACGACGGTGGGCAGGACTGCGGAGCCGCCGGGTCGGGCGGCGCGCCGCCGGGCGTCGAGCAGGCCCTCGATGCGGCCGACGAGCTGGATGACCCCGGCCTGGTTGGAGCCGACGTGGGCGCCGTCGAGCGGGGAGTGGACCGAACCGACGTGGGGCAGCCACTTCACCCAGTCCCAGCGGGCGGCGCTGGCCGCGGAGGTCGCGACGGTGAGGACGAGCTCGGCCGGTGAGTGGAGGGTGACGAGCTGGGTGACCGCCGCCCGGGCGACGTCGTCGAGCACGTGCCGGGGCCCGGCGAGCCCGAGGGCGCCGCTCTCGCGCAGCTGGACGGTGGCGGGGAC
>DAHVRG010000325.1 GCA_027322565.1 Georgenia sp. | reverse complement strand
GGCGCCCGCGAGGTCGTCCAGGTCGACCTCGGGCCGGTCGCCACCCACGGGCAGGTCACCCGGTACGTCCGCGCCGACGCCGCCGCCTTCGCCGACGCCCTCCTCGCCGCGCCGGCGGACGCCGCCGGCGCAGACCCGGCCGGCGGCACCTGGCGGGACCGCGTCCCCGACGCCGCGGGTGACCTGCGCGCCGACCTCACCGGGCTACCCGCGCTCGGCGACGACGGCCGCCTCGACCCCCGGCTCGTCGCCCGCCGGCTCGACGAGCTGCTCCCGCCCGACCGGGCCCTGGTCCACGACGGCGGCCAGTTCGTCGGCTGGATGCCGCAGCACGCCCGGGTAGGCGACCCGAGCGAGCTCATCCTCGTCGGCACCGCGCTGCAGACCATCGGCCTCGGGTCCGCGTCGGCCGTGGGCGCGGCCCGCGCCCGCCCCGACCGTACGACCGTGCTCGTCACCGGGGACGGGGGCGGTGCGATGGGGCTGGCGGACCTCGTGACCTTCGTGCGGGAGGCCGAGTCCGGCGTCGTCGTCGTCTTCAACGACGCCGCCTACGGCGCCGAGCTGCACCAGTACGGCGCCCTCGGTGTCGACCCCGAGGGCATGCTCCTCGACGACGTCGACTTCGCCGCGCTCGGCCGTGCCCTGGGTGTGGGAGGGCACCGCGTCACCCGCCTCGCCGGGCTCGACGTCGTGGGGGAGTGGGTGCGCGCCGGGGCACAGGGCGTCCTCGTCGTCGACGTCGCCGTCACCCGCACCCTCGCGGCGGACTTCATCGCTAGCGGCCGCCGGGGGACCTGAGCCGCCCTGTCCGCCGACCGCCGGGCGCAAGTGCCGTGCCGGCGGCTGCGGCGCAGACCCGGCCGGCCGGGTCCTTGACCTCGCCCACGGCCCGCCCTACCGTAGCGGTGGCATATACCACTCGTCGTCGAGGGGGTCCCGCAGCTCGGGGCCAGGGGGGATGGAGCATGCGGGGCAGGGGTGTGGTCGTCGTCGCCGGCCTGGCGGTAGCTCTCCTGGGAGCCACCGCCGGTGCAGCCCAGGGCGGCCCGCCGCCGCACGCGGTCGGGCCGGGCGGCCCCGGGAAGGGGGAGTGGCAGCTCGTCTCGGCGGAGAGCTTCAACCGCCCCCTGCGGGTCGCGGAGGACACCGGCTGGTTCGCGAACCGGGACGAGGCCGGCTCGCCCTACCACGTCGACGCGTACGACAACGACGGCGAGTACTTCCGCACCTTCGGGGGCGCCGACTTCACCCGCCACCTCGACACCCTCGGCCTCTACCGCCGGTCCTTCACCCTCGGCGACGCCGGGTGGCTCACGGCCGAGCTCGCGGCCCGGGACACCACCGGTGACGGCCTGCCCGACGCCGTCCCGGAGTTCCGGCGCACGGTCACACCCGGTGCAGGACCCACCGGCACGTTCGAGGTGCCGAGCCACAGCTCCGGCGTCATCCTGCGGTCGACGGACCCGCTGCCGGAGGAGTACCGCGTCGAGGTGTCGCTCCGTGCGATCGACTTCGGCGGCCGGCGGAACGGCAGCTGGCACTACGACGGGAAGGTCAACGGCTACCGACCCGGCGACTGCACGACGAACTTCCCCTGGGCCGGGGCGCCGACGTGGGACTACGCGCTCGGGGAGTGCGACTGGTTCGACGTCACGACCGACTCCAACGGCTACTACTTCCTGTCGATCATGGACTACGAGCGTCCGGCGCCGCGGAACAACGTCTTCATCCACAACCACCGCAAGGTGGTCATGGACGGCTACAACCGCTACGACTACACCGGCACCGGCCTGCGGTACTGCGACCCGACCACCGGGCAGCTCCAGCCCTACGAGTGGGGCAGCGGCAACGGCGTCAACATGCTCTTCATGACCCCCGAGCGTCGGTACAGCGGCCAGCCCGGCACGGAGTACCTCATGCACTCCGAGTGCGGCACGACCTACGGCGGCGGGATCGTCAGCCAGGTCGACCTCGTCCCGGAGCTCATGCCCGGGGTCGGCTACGACTTCGCGATCGAGCGCCGCGACGGCGCCTACGTCCTCGAGGTCTCCGGCTTCTTCCGGAACGTCGGGTGGGCCACGTACCGCTACCGCCAGCCCTTCGACGACGGCGAGCACCCGGTCTTCCACTACAACCGGACGCCGGAGGAGTACGACGGCCGGTACGACGCGGACTGGACCTACCGCGACGGTGACACGACGTTCGTCGACGAGCACATCTGGCCCGCCGGCTCGGCCTACCCGGACTACTTCCTCATCGGGGTCCCGCACACGAACTTCTACGAGGGGAGCGCGAGCATCGACGACGTCCGGCTCTACGTCCCCCGAAACTGAGCCACCCCTTCCCTGTGATCGGAGGACACCGTGGATCTCCTGCAGGACATCCTCACCGGTATCGCCAACAACATCTTCAACCAGGTGCCGATCCTCATCGGCATCATCGCCCTCGCGGGCCTGCTCCTCCAGCGCAAGCCCGTCGAGACCGTCGTGGGCGGCACCCTGCGCGCCGTCGTCGGCGTCGTCATCCTCACCCTCGGTGTCGACATCTTCGTCGGCGGCCTCGTCGCGTTCCAGGCGATCGTCTCGAGCGCGGTCGGGCTCGAGCCACCGGCCGCCGCGAGCACCCTCAACGACTTCCTCGCCGGCACCGGCTCCGCCGTGCCGCTCATCATCGCTGTCGGCTTCGTCATCCACCTCGTGCTCGTGCGGCTCTTCCCCGCGGCGCGGTACGTCTACCTCACCGGGCACCTCATGTTCTGGATGAGCATCGTCATCGGGGCCTCGCTCGTCGAGGTCTTCGCCGACATCTCGCGGACCACGCTCATCCTCACCGGCGCGGTGATCATCGCCTGCTACTGGACGCTGCAGCCGCTGTGGACCGCCCCGCTCATGCGCCGCGTCACCGGACACGACCAGTTCGGGCTCGGCCACACGACCTCGAGCGTCGCGCTGCTCGCCGGGTACGGGTCCCGGGCGCTGCGGCTCGGAGACGCGGACCGGCACGACTCCGAGAAGCTCAAGCTGCCGCGCCAGCTGTCCTTCTTCAAGGACATCAACGTCTCCACCGCCCTCATCATCACCGTCATCATGCTCGTGGCGATCGCGTTCGCGGAGGCCGGCGTGGTCCAGGAGCAGATGGCCGGCTCCGACCTCCTGCCGTGGGCGTGGGGGCTGACCCAGGCCCTGCGCTTCGCGGCCGGTATCGCGATCCTCCTCTTCGGCGTACGCATGTTCCTCGCCGAGATCGTCCCGGCGTTCAAGGGCATCTCCGACCGGGTGCTCCCCGGCACGCGCCCGGCGCTCGACATCCCGGTCGTCTTCCCGAAGGCCCCGACCGCGGTGATGATCGGCTTCCTGTCCTCCACGGTCGTCTTCCTCGTCCTCATGGGTGTCTTCGCCGCCGCGGGGTGGTTCGTGCTCGTCCCGCCGATGATCATGCTCTTCTTCG
>DAHVRG010000313.1 GCA_027322565.1 Georgenia sp. | reverse complement strand
CGTCGCGGTCGACGACGCGCAGCGCATGCTCACGGTGGTCGAGGAGCATCTCCGCGGGGCGTTCCCCGAGCAGTGGCAGTCCACGGCCGCCGACGAGTTCACCGCCCGCGTCGAGGACCTGCTCCGCCACGCCGGCCACCTCGGTGACCTCCTGGCCACCGCCCGGGAACGGGCCGCAGAGACGGCCGCGGCCGTGGCGGAGGCGTGGGACGACCGGTGACCGCCCTGCTCCACAGCCACGACGGGGACGGCGCTCCCCTCCCCCCGGAGGGGCGGCACCGCACCTCGGTCCATGTCCGAGGCGGCGTCGGGGCCACCCGCGTCGACCTCGAGGAGCTCCGGCACCTCGCGGACCGGCTGGCCGACGTCGTGCGCGACACGGGCCGGCTCGCCGCCGCGCTGCGCGTCGCGCAGCAGGACCTCGCCCTCGACGCCGCGCTCGCACCGGCCGCAGCGGCCGCCGCCGACGCCGCCGTCGACACCGCGCTGCACGGCTGGTGGGGCGTGCGCCGGCTCGCCGAGGAGGCCTCCGCCCTCCTCACGGCGCTGCGGTACACCCGCTGGCTCTACGAGGAGGCCGAGCTGGCGGCGCACGTCCAGCAGCCCGCTCCCTCGTGGGTGGGCTACCTCCGGGTGCTCGTCTACCAGTTCTCGCTGGTGCACGCGGGGATATCGGTCGGGAGCCGTCTCGTCCTCGTCGGGCGGCTGCCGGGGTTCCGTCCGCGCACCGCAGGGCAGGCGGCGCTCGCCGGGTTCGGGGCGCTCGTCAACGCCGTCGTCGGGGACGAGCGGCTGCCGCCCGACGGCGTCGCGCTCGACCATGCGGTGCGCGAGCTGGGGGAGCACGGCCAGTACATCGTCCCGTGGTTCCTCGTACCACGGCCCTTCGGCTACGACGGCAGGCGCATCGACCCCGACGCGCTCACCGGGGCACAGCGGCTCGTCATCCCGGTCATCACCCTCTTCCACACCGTGACGGGCCGGACACCGGGTACGGCGACCGACCTGCGGATCTCGGTGGCGCCGCCGCGCGAGGTGCCACCGGCACCGGACCTGCCCGCCGTCGTCGACGCGCTCCACGACGTCCACCAGGACCATGGTGCCGCCCCGGGGACGCTCGAGGTGCGGCGCACCGACCACCCCGACGGCACTCGGAGCTGGACCGTCCTCCTGCCGAGCACCCAGGCGATGGCCCCGGGCGGGCGCAACCCGGTGGACAACCTGACGAACGTCGAGGCCTACGGCGAGCTCGTCAACGACGTCGAGATCGGTGCGGCCCGGGCGATGGAGCTGGCCGGCGTGCGGCCGGGTGAGCCGGTCGCCCTCGTCGGCTTCAGCCAGGGCGGGCTCATCGCCACCCGGATGGCGGCCGACCCCCTGCTGCGCAGCCGTTTCACCATCACGACGGTGGTGACCGCGGGCTCCCCGGTCGGGCACCTGCGCACACCGGCGGACACCGAGCTGCTCCACTTGGAGCACGTCGAGGACCCGATCGTCGGCCTCGACGGCACCTCCAACCCCGCGGAGCCGGAACGGACGACGGTGAGCCGGTCGCTGGCCACCGGCACCACGGGCGAGCAGCGCTTCGCCGTCCCGCCGGCGGAGTCACACTCCGTGGCGGAGTACGCCCGGACGGCGGCGCTGGCCGTCACGGCCGGGGAGGCCTCGGTCGTCCACGTCGCGGAGCGGCTCGCGGCGATCTCCGGGGGACCGGGTGCCAGGGTGACCGCGACCGCCTTCACCCTGGAGCGGGGGTGAGTCAGTCGCGCGACAGGATCGCGTTCAGCACCCAGCTGATCACCGAGATGATGAGCGCGGCGAGCAGCGCCCACCAGAAGCTGTCGACGACGAGGTGCCAGTCGGTGAAGCTCGTCAGCCAGCCGGTGAGCAGGAGCATGAGCGCGTTGATGACGAGGCTGAAGAGCCCGAGGGTGAGGATCGTCAGCGGTAGCGCGAAGAGGCTGACCACCGGCTTGACGATGAGGTTGACGAGCGTGAACACCAGGCCGATGACGCCGACGACGAGCACCTGCTCCCAGCCCTCGCTCTGGGGGAGCGAGATCCCCGTGAGGAGGAGCGAGGTGAGCCAGATGGCCACCGAGTTGACGACGAGTCGCACGAGGAACCGCATCGGCCCATCGTCGCACGCCGTCCACGCCGGCCGGGGTGCGATCATGGCGGCATGGCACCAGCGTTCCGCTTCCGCGAGGACATCGACTCCCTGCCGGCCTACGTCCCCGGCCGGCGTCCTCCGGCGGGCGGCTCCGCGTACAAGCTCTCGTCCAACGAGAACCCGTTCCCGCCGTCCCCGGCGGTGCTCAGCGCGGTGGCCGACGCCGCGGCGGACCTCCACCGGTACCCCGACATGTTCGCGACCGAGCTCGTCGGCGCGATCGCCGCCCACCTCGGCACCGAGGCGGAGCGGATCGCCGTCGGCAACGGGTCGGTCGCGGTCCTCGAGACGGTGCTCAAGGCCGCGTGCGTGCCGGGTGACGAGGTGGTCCACGCCTGGCGTTCCTTCGAGGCCTACCCGATCGCGATCCAGGTGACCGGAGCCGCCGGCGTCCCGGTCCCGCTCCGGCCGGACGGCAGCCACGACCTCGGCGCGATGGCCGATGCGATCACCGAGCGCACCCGCGTCGTCCTCGTGTGCTCCCCGAACAACCCCACCGGCACTGTCGTCCACGACGACGAGATGCGGGAGTTCCTCGCCCGGGTGCCGCGGGAGGTGCTCGTCGTCGTCGACGAGGCCTATGTGGAGTTCGTCCGGGACGACGCCGCCGCCGACGGGATGGCGCTGGCGGCGGAGTTCAAGAACGTCCTCGTCCTGCGCACCTTCTCCAAGGCCTACGGCCTGGCGGGGCTGCGGGTCGGCTACGCGGTGGCGCGGCCTCGGCTCATCCGCGGGCTGCGCGCGGCGTCCACCCCGTTCGGCGTCAACGCGCTCGGGCAGGCGGCCGCGCTCGCCGCGCTGCGCGAGGTCGCCGCCGTCACCACACGCTGCGACCGGATCGTCGAGGAGCGCACCCGGGTGGTGGCCGAGCTGCGGGATGCGGGATGGTCCGTCCCGGAGACGCAGGGCAACTTCTACTGGCTGGAGGTCGGTCGGCATGCCGCGGCGTTCGCCCGCGAGTCCGCGCTCAGCGGTGCCATGGTGCGCGCGTTCGACGGCGAGGGGGTGCGGGTCAGCGTCGGGGAGGCCGAGGGCAACGACGCCGTCATCGCCCTCGCGCGGCAGTGGCTCGGTGAGCGCTCCACGGTCGCGCCTCCGGTCTGACGGCACAGGCCGACCGGTCGCGCCGGGACCCGCTTCGTGCCGCGCCCCCGCGTGCCGACCTCGGTTTTGACACCGGCGCCGAGGCGTGCCGATGCTCGACGGGTGCTCCGCGGTCCCGATGTGACACGCGGAGGCGCCGCCTCGACGTGGAGGCACCGGAACCGTCACGAGTGAGAGGTGGGCCATGAGCCTGAGCATGAGCAAGGGGCACCAGTTCGTCGCCGAGACCCAGTCCCCCGAGGGGGCTGCGGCGTGGAAGCAGCAGCTCGACGAGTACGCGCCCGGCGCGTCGGACTGGGTCGTGGGAGCCGTCTTCGGCGGCACGTACCAGCGGGAGGGGCTCGAGCTCCGCGACCGGCAGATGCTCAACATGGCGGCCCTCGCCGCGATGGGCGGGACCGAGCCGCAGCTCACCGGGCACATCAGGACGGCGGTGGAGGTGGCCGGGATGAGCCGGGAGGAGGTGGCCGAGTGCTTCGTCCACCTCATGCCCTATATCGGGGTGCCGAAGGTCCTCGCGGCGATGCGGTGCATGAAGGCGGCGTTCGAGGACTAGCTCGAGCGGGCGCGCGCCCCCGGGCCCAGGGCAGAGAGCCGGGTGCCGGCGCCCCGGGACCCGACGGACGCACGATGCCGGTGCGACGTCGGTCGGGGCGGCTCCCGCGCGCTCGTGCGCGCGGACGACGCGGTGACAACCGAGGCCGCGAGGTTCTGTAGCCCTCCTACAAGCGCAAGTTACGGTTCCGTAGCCTACGCTGGCGTAGGTTCGGGGCCGACCCCCGGGCGGGAGGAGGCAGGACCGATGGAGGTGGTCACCACCATGGACACACTGACACCGCGCCCTGATGCGAGCAGCACGGCCGATCCCGACACGCTCGTCCAGCTCCTCGACCCGGAGGGTCGGCGCCTGGACCACAGCAGCTACGACGAGTGGGTCGCCCACCTCGGGCCCGCCGAGCTCCGCGGGCTCTACCGCGACATGGTGCTGGCGCGCCGCTTCGACACCGAGGCGACCGCCCTGCAGCGGCAGGGCGAGCTCGGGTTGTGGCCGCCGAGCCTGGGCCAGGAGGCCGCCCAGGTCGGCTCCGGCCGGGCCATGCGGTCCCAGGACTTCGTCTTCCCCTCCTACCGCGAGCACGCCGTCGCCCACACGCGCGGCATGGACATGCGCGAGCTCATGCGGGTCTTCCGCGGCATCGAGCACGGGGGGTGGGACCCCGCGGCCCACAACTTCCACCTCTACACCTTCGTCATCGGGGCCCACACGCTCCACGCCACCGGGTACGCCATGGGGGCCCAGCGCGACGGCGACGTCGGCACCGGCGACCCGGACCGTGACCGTGCCGTCGTCGTCTACTTCGGCGACGGTGCCACCTCCCAGGGCGACGTCCACGAGGCGATGGTCTTCGCCGCCGTCAACAACGCGCCCGTCGTCTTCGTCTGCCAGAACAACCAGTGGGCGATCTCCGTGCCGACGAGCGGGCAGAGCACCGTGCCGCTCGCCCGCCGCGGGACGGGCGTGGGGATCCCGTCGGTACGGGTCGACGGGAACGACGTGCTGGCCAGCTACGCGGTCACCGCCGAGGCGCTCGACCGCGCCCGCAGCGGCGGCGGCCCCACTTTCATCGAGGCCTACACCTACCGGATGGGCGCCCACACCACTGCCGACGACCCGACGCGCTACCGCACCAGTGCCGAGGAGGAGTACTGGCGGCGGCGCGACCCGATCGCCCGGCTGCGCACGTACCTCACCACCCAGGGTCACGCCGACGACGACTTCCTCGCCGAGGTCGAGGCCGCCGCCGACGAGCTCGGCGAGGCCACCCGGGAGTACTGCCGGGCCCTGGCCCCCGCCGGCCCGGAGACGATGTTCGACCACGTCTACGCCGCGCCCCACCCGCAGGTCGCCGCCGAGCGGGCCTGGTACGCGGAGTACCGCAGCTCCTTCGAGGAGGACGAGCGATGTCGGTGACCGCCGCCGCCCCCGCACCTACGGACCTGCCGATGGCCAGGGCGATCAACGCCGGGCTGCGCGCCGCGATGCGCCGCGACGACAAGGTGCTCCTCATGGGGGAGGACATCGGGCCGCTCGGCGGCGTGTTCCGCGTCACCGACGGGCTGCAGAAGGAGTTCGGCCGCGACCGCGTCGTCGACACCCCGCTCGCCGAGTCCGGGATCATCGGCACCGCGATCGGGCTCGCGATGGCCGGCTACCGCCCCGTGTGCGAGATCCAGTTCGACGGCTTCGTCTTCCCCGGCTTCGACCAGCTCACCACCCAGCTCGCCAAGCTCTCCTACCGGTCGCAGGGCCGGGTGCAGGTGCCCGTCGTCATCCGTATCCCCTACGGCGGCGGCATCCGCTCCATCGAGCACCACAGCGAGTCCCCCGAGGCGCTCTTCGCCCACACCGCCGGCCTACGCATCGTCACGCCGGCCACCGCCGCCGACGCCTTCACCATGGTCCAGCAGGCGATCGTCGCGCCGGACCCGGTGGTCTTCCTCGAGCCGAAGGCCCGCTACTGGGAGCGGGGCGAGGTCGACGTCGACGCACCCGTCGACCTGGGCGAGACGGGGGTGACCACCGGCCTGCACGCCGCCCGCGTCGTCCGCCCCGGGCGGGACGCGACCCTGGCCGGGTACGGCCCGACGGTCAAGACGCTCCTCGCCGCCGCGCAGGCCGCCGCGGCAGAGGGCCACGAGCTCGAGGTCGTCGACCTGCGCTCGGTCTCCCCGCTCGACGTCGGCACGGTGACCGCGTCGGTGCGCCGCACCGGACGCCTCGTCGTCGCACACGAGGCGCCGGTCTTCTTCGGGGCCGGGGCCGAGCTCGCCGCCCGCGTCACCGAGGAGTGCTTCTACCACCTCGAGGCCCCGGTGCTGCGCGTCGGCGGCTTCCACACCCCCTACCCCGCGGCGGCGCACGAGGAGGAGTACCTCCCCGGTCTCGACCGGGTGCTCGACGCCGTCGACCGCGCCCTGGCGTACTGAGGAGCGACGTGCCGAGCTACCAGCAGTTCAAGCTTCCCGACGTCGGTGAGGGGCTCACCGAGGCGGAGATCGCCGAGTGGCGGGTCGCCGTCGGGGACACCGTCACCGTCAACCAGACCCTCGTCGAGATCGAGACGGCGAAGTCGCTCGTCGAGCTGCCCGCCCCGTGGGCGGGCGTGGTCACCGAGATCCTCGCCACCGAGGGGCAGACGGTGCCCGTCGGGGAGCCGATCGTCGTCATCGACACCGACCCGGACGGCTCGGCCGAGGACGGCGGCACCCCGGCCGCGGAGGCGAGCGCGCCGGCCGATGAGACGAGCGCAGCCGCGACGACGAGCGGGGACGTCCTCGTCGGCTACGGGACGAAGGAGGCGCCGGTCGCCCGGCGACGGCGCCGTACGGCCCCGGCAGGCGCGGGCGCACCGGCGGACGCCCGCGGTGCCGCCGGCAAGCCCGGGACCGAGCAGGGCGGGAACGGCCGGCCGACTCCGCCGCGCCTGGGGGCGACGGCGGCCGCAGCCGCCGGGACCGGCGCCTCGACCGGCACCGCGGGGGGCGCGGGCGCCGGGTACCACGTCGCGTCCTCCGACGACGGCGCCCGGCGGTCCGACGTCGCCGTGCTCGCCAAGCCGCCGGTGCGCAAACTCGCCAAGGACCTCGGGGTCGACCTCTCCGTGGTCGCCGCGACCGGTCCGGGCGGGATCATCACCCGCGAGGACGTCGTCGCCCACGCCGAGCGCTCGGAGCCCGAGGAGCTGGCGACCTACCCGGGTGACGACAAGCCGTGGCTGGCCGACGGCGTCGTCTCGGCCGACGGGCGCCGTACCCGTGTGCAGGTGCGGTCGGTGCGTCGTCGGACCGCCGAGGCGATGGTCGAGTCCGCCTTCACCGCCCCGCACGTCACCGTCTTCCACACCGTGGACGTCACCCGGTCGATGAAGCTCGTCGCCCGGCTCAAGGAGGACCGTGCGTTCGCCGACGTGCGGGTCACCCCGCTGCTGCTCGCCGCCAAGGCCCTCGTCCTCGCCGTGCGCCGGCACCCGCAGATCAACGCCTCCTGGGACGACGATGCCCAGGAGATCGTCTACAAGCACTACATCAACCTCGGGATCGCGGCGGCGACACCGCGGGGCCTCGTCGTGCCGAACATCAAGGACGCGCACCGCCTCGACCTCCACGAGCTCGCCACCGCGATCGCCGAGCTCACCGCCACGGCCCGGGAGGGGAAGACCACCCCGGCTGACATGACCGACGGGACGGTCACGATCACGAACGTCGGCGTCTTCGGCATCGACACCGGGACCCCGATCCTCAACCCCGGCGAGTCCGCGATCCTCGCCTTCGGCGCCATCCGCAAGCAGCCGTGGGTGCACAAGGACAAGGTCAAGCCGCGCTGGGTCACCCAGCTCGCGCTGTCCTTCGACCACCGGCTGGTGGACGGCGAGCTCGGCGCGCGGGTACTGGCCGACGTCGCGCGGGTGCTGGAGAACCCGGACATGGGCCTCGTCTGGGGCTAGGCCCATGTCCGGAGCGAGCCGAGCTACAGCCCGAGCGTGGGCGGCAGCTCGCCGGGCTCCTCGCCCAGGACGTGCTCGGCGAGGAACGCCTCGATTACCCGGTACCAGACCTTCGCGTTCTGCGGGGTGAGGATCCAGTGGTTCTCGTCGGGGAAGTAGAGGAAGCGGTGCGGGCTGTTGCCGTCGTCGTCGGCCGGCAGCCCGGACTTCGACAGCAGCTCGTACCAGAGCCGTAGCCCCTCCCCGATGGGCACCCGGTAGTCCTTGTCGCCGTGGATGACGAGCATCGGGGTGCGGATGTTCTCCACGTGCAGGTGCGGGGAGTTGGCCAGCGCCATCTCCGGGGACATCTCCCGGCCCCAGTACCAGGCGGCGTCGGTGGTGGGGCCGAAGGCGTCCAGGGCCCACAGGCTCGCGTGGGTGACGACCGCCCGGAAGCGGTCGGTGTGGCCTGCCACCCAGTTGGCCATGTACCCACCGAAGGAGCCGCCCATCGCCGCGGTGCGTGACGCGTCGACGTCCGGCCGCTGCTCCACGGCGTCGGTGATCGCCATGAGGTCGGTGTACGGGGCCCCGCCCCAGGCGCCCCACCCGCGCTGGATGAAGTCCTGCCCGTAGCCGGTGGACAGCGCCGGGTCCGGCAGCAGCACCGCGTACCCGCGGGCGACCATGATCCACGGGTTCCACCGCCACGACCACGCGTTCCACGAGTTCAGCGGCCCGCCGTGGATCCACAGCAGGAGCGGCGCGGGGGAGTCGGCACCCGCCCCGTGGGGGAGCGCGAGCCAGGCCCGCACCCGTACTCCGTCCTCGGTGGTCGTCTCCACCTCGGTGAGCGTGCCGGGCAGGCCGGGCCGCTCGGCGGGGCCGGGCAGCACGGTGACCGGGGCTGCGCCCTCCGCGAGCTCGCCGAGCCCGGCGAGGTCGATACGCACCACCTCGGCGGGATAGGCGTAGGAGGAGCGCAGCGCGTAGGCGGCCGAGCCGTCCGGTGCGACGACGACGTCGGAGAGCGCGCCCTCGTCGGTCAGCCGGGTGACCGCGCCGGTGTCGAGCGCGACGTGGAAGAGGCGGGAGCGGCCGTCGTCGTCGGCGACGACGAGCAGCCCGGAGCCGTCGGGCAGCCAGCGCACCTGGGCCGGCCAACGGTCCCACGCGCGCGTCACCGCGCGCGGTGTCCCGCCGGCGGCGTCGACCACCTCGACCCACAGCCGCGGGGCCCGCTCGGCGGTGCTGTGCTGCTCGCGGACGTAGGCGACCAGCGTGCCGTCCGGGCTGACCTGCGGCCCGCCGAGGTCGGCGTCCGGGTCGTCGACGAGGACGGTCTGGGTCCCGTCGGCGAGGTCGATGCGGCGCAGCTGCATGCGCACCGCTCCGCGTGCCTCGGGCACGTCCCACGTCGTGACGACGAAGCTCCCGTCGGGCGCGACGTCGGACTGCGCCTCGAGGAGCGCGGCCCGGGCGCCGGGCGTGAGGTCCCGCAGCCGGTGGGTACCACGCGGCGCCGACCCGTCGTCGGGGCCGTCGGCCGATCCCTTGCCGGTCGCCGTCGCCGCGGAGGCGCCCGCAGGCTCACCGTCGGCCGGCTCGGCGGCGTAGATCCGGGGCAGGTCGGGGCCGAGGTCGTGGTCCCAGTACCGCACCGGGTAGCTGCTGTGGAGGATGGCGCTGACCTTCTTCTCGCCGCGCTCCTTGCGCAGCCGGTGGTCCTCCGCCGTGCTCGTGGCGGCCGGCAGGGCGGCGGCCGTCACCGTGATGACGGCGGCGCGTGCCGCGGCCCCTACCCCACCGACCCCGCCGGGGTGGGCGGCGAGCAGGCGGGCCTCCCCGCCGGCGGCGGGCAGCGACCACACGGCCGGCTTGGCGTCGTCGTCGGAGCCGCGCTTGGCGACGAAGAGCAGGTCGCCGTCGGCGGTGAACACCGGCTGGGACTCGCCCGTGGGGCCGTGGGTGAGCCGGCGTGCCGGGCGCTCGCCGGTCGGGTCCACCTCCCACAGGGCGGACTGGTACTTCGTCCTGTCCTCCTTCAGCGCGCTCACCGCGGTGACGAGCCGGCGGCCGTCGGGGGAGAGGGCGAGCCCGCCGAGCCGGGGCAGCGCGATGTAGTCGTCGAGGTCGTGGAAGGGGGTGGCGTTCACGCGTTCTGTCCTATCACGACCCGCGGAGGCACCCGCGTCCATCTCCGGTGAGGGTGCGGCCCGGCGGGGTCAGAGCGCCACGAGCACCTTCCCGGAGGCCTGGGAGTCGCGCGCCACGGCGAAGGCCTCGAGGGCCTGCTCGGCGGGCAGCTCGTGGGTGACCACCTGCTCGATCTCCGGCCGGGCGTCCAGGAGCGCGACCGCCGCGTCGATCTCGTCCTTGAAGCGGAAGGAGCCGAGGACGGTGAGCTCCTTGGAGATCATCGGCGCCAGGTTGATGCCCTTCGGCTCGTCGGGGACCATCCCGAGCTGGACGTGGACCCCGGCCCGGCGGGCGGCGCGGAAGGCGGCGTTGATGGAGGCGGGCACCCCGGAGCACTCGAGGACGACGTCGTACGCCTCGGCCGGCAGCTCCTCGGCGCTGACGTCGACGGTCCGGTGCACGCCGAGCGCCCGGGCGCGCTCGAGCGGGCCGGGCAGCACGTCGGTGGCGGTGACCTCGGCGGCTCCGCCGGCGAGCGCGGCAGCCGCGGTGAGCAGCCCGATCGGGCCAGAGCCGGTGACAAGCACCCGCGCGCCGTCCACCCCGCCTGCGAGCGTGATGCCGTGGAGCCCGACGGCGAGCGGCTCGGCCAGCGCGGCCCGGCGCAGCGGCAGCGACTCGGGCAGCACGCGGACCATTGACCGGTCGACGAGCAGCAGCTCACTCATCCCGCCCTGCGTGTGCGGCCAGGTCGAGGCGCTGCCGAGGTAGGCGCCGCCCGGCCACAGGTGCGGCCGGTCCTCGATGCCGGGGCGCTGCTCGCCGAAGGTCGCGGGGTGCACGGTGACCGGGGTGCCGGGCGCGAGCTCCCCGGACGGGTCGAGGTCGACCGTCCCCGACACCTCGTGGCCCGGGACGAGCGGCTCCCGGACGACGAACGCCCCGTTCGCGCCGTCGTAGTAGTAGTGCAGGTCCGAGCCGCAGATGCCGGCGTAGGCGATCCGCAGCCGCACCTGGCCCGGCCCCGGCTCGGGGTCGGGGACCTCGACGACCTCGAGGTCCTCCTTGCCGTTGATCAGGACAGCTTTCACCGGTCCTCCTACACCACCGCGGTCATCCCGCCGTCGACGAAGATGTTCTGGCCCGAGACGAAGCTCGACGCGTCGGAGCACAGGTAGACGAGGGTGCCGACGAGCTCCTCGAACCGGCCCCAGCGCCCGGCCGGCGTGCGGTTCACCACCCAGCTGTTGAAGGCCTCGTCCTCGACGAGGGCCCGGTTGAGCTCGGTGGCGAAGTAGCCGGGGGAGATGGCGTTGACCTGGATCCCGTAGCGGGCGAGGTCGGCGGCCATGCCCTTGGTGAGCATCGCGACCCCGCCCTTGGTGGCGGAGTAGGGGGCGATGGTCTGGCGGGCGAGGAGCGACTGGACCGAGCCGATGTTGACCACCTTGCCCGAGCCGCGCTCGGCCATGCCGCGGGTGATCTGCTGCGACACGTAGAACACGCTGCTGAGGTTCGCCGCGACGATGGCGTCCCAGTCCGCGGGGTCGAACTCGTTGAACGGCGCGCGGCGCTGGATGCCGGCGTTGTTGACGAGGATGTCGGGCACCCCGTGCTCGGCGACGAGTGAGGCGACCCCGTCGCGCACGGCGGCAGCGTCGGTGACGTCGAAGGAGACCGTGGGGACCTGCCCGTCCCCGGCGGCGGCGACCTGTTCGCGGGCGCGGGCCAGCGCCTGTGGGTCGCGACCGTGCAGGACCACCCT
>DAHVRG010000275.1 GCA_027322565.1 Georgenia sp. | reverse complement strand
ACCCCGACCTCGGCTCCCTCCTCACGGTGAGCGTCCCCGACGTCGTCGTCGTCGCGACCCCGATCCACACCCACGCAGCCCTCGCCACCGCGGCGCTGCGGGCCGGGGCGCACGTCCTGCTCGAGAAGCCGCCGACCGCCTCGCTCGCCGAGCTCACCGCGCTGCTCGCCGTCGCCGCGGAGACCGGCCGGGCCTGCCAGGTCGGGTTCCAGGCCTTCGGCTCCCACGCCTTCGGGGCGATCGACCGCCTCGTCCAGGAGGGCGAGATCGGCGAGGTGACCGGCGTCGGGGGCGTCGGCACCTGGCTGCGCACCGTCGACTACTACGCCCGCTCCCGGTGGGCCGGCCGCCGGCGGCTGGACGGCGCCGACGTCGTCGACGGCGTCGTCACGAACCCGCTCGCGCACGCCGTCGCGGCCGCCCTCCGGCTCGGTGGCGCCACCCGGCAGGAGGACGTCGCGACCGTCGAGGTCGACCTCTACCGCGCCCACGACATCGAGGCCGACGACACCTCTGCCGTGCGCGTGCTGACCACCGGTGGGCTCCCCGTCGCGCTCGGCCTCACCCTGGCTGCAGCCGAGCAGACGCCGCCCCGGGTCGTCGTCCACGGCACCGAGGGGACGGTGACCTTCCACTACACCACCGACGAGGTCGAGGTGCGGGGCCGGCGGGGCACGCGGCGGCTGTCCACCGGGCGTACCGCACTGCTCGAGAACCTGCTCGACCACGTGACGGACCCGGCCGTGCCGCTCGTCAGCCCCCTCGCCGAGTCCGGCGCGTTCATGCGCGTCCTCGAGGCCGTCCGCACCGCACCCGACCCCGCACCGGTCCCCGCCGAGCACCTGACGTGGACCACCGACGCCGCCGGCCACCACCCCGTGGTCCACGACGTCGCGCAGTGGTGCGAGCGGGTGGGCCGCGAGCTGCGCACCTTCACCACGCTCGGCGCCCCCTGGGCACCGCGCCCACGGAGGCTCGCGACGCTCGAGGTGGACGGCGCGCCCGTCGCGCGCTACGTCGACGGGTCGGGGACGAGCCCGCTGGACAGCCCGCGGCCGCACCTCCACCCGGTGCGGACGCGCGGCGGAGTTGTCGTCACCGACGCCGCACCGCCCGACCACACGTGGCACGCCGGCGTCGGGATGGCCGTCCAGGACGTCGCCGGCCACAACCTCTGGGGCGGGCGCACCTACCTGCGCGGCCGCGGGTACACGTGGCGTGCCGACCACGGGCGGATCACCCACGAGGTGTGGCTCGAACGAGCCGAGGGCCGGTTACGCACCCGACTTGCCTGGCGGGGGCATGACGACGCCGTGCTCCTCCACGAGGTCCGGGAGCTCACCTGGGCGCCCGCGGGGCCGCACTGGCGGCTCGGGCTCTCCGCCACGCTCGAGAACACCGGGGCCACGGAGCTCACGCTCGGCAGCCCCGGGAGCAACGGCCGCCCCGCGGGCGGGTACGGCGGGTTCTTCTGGCGGCTCCCGCCGTGCACGGGCGTCGCGGTCCGCACCGCCGAACGCAGCGGGGAGGAGGCCGTCCACGGCAGCGTCGCTCCGTGGCTCGCCTGGTCCGCCGACGCGGCCGACGGGCCCTTCACCCTCGTCCTCGCCCCAGAGGACGACGTCACCGGGAGCGACCCGTGGTTCGTGCGGGTGGCGGGCTACCCCGGGGTCGGCTCCGCACTCGCGTGGGACCGTCCGCTCGTCCTGCCCCCCGGCGGGTCGACGACGCGCGGGTTCACCGCCGTCGTCGCCGACGGCCGGCTCGACGACGACGAGGTGCGCGCCGTCGTCGCCCGCTGAGCCCCGCCGGGACGTCAGCCGAGGGCGGCGGCGAGGAACTGCGCCGCCCGCTCCTGCATCGGGACGTCGAAGCGGTGGGGCCCGGGGAACCAGGCGCCCTCGTAGCGCCCGTCCGGGAACCCCTGCCGCAGGAGCTCGTCGGCGGCCCGCATGCCGTCCAGCGGGAAGAGCTCGTCCTCCTCGGCGTAGAGGACGAGCTGGCGGTGGGCCCTGCGGCCGGCGGCGACGTCGGGCCAGTCGAGCTGCGGTGGAAGCCCGGGCACCGCGAAGTACCACGAGTGCGCGTCGAGGTGGTGGGGGACGAACGCGGCGAGGTCGTCGTGCGCGGCCATGCCGGCGAGCGAGGTGCCCAGCGCGCCGGCGTACTTCGCCGCCGTGGGCTCGTGGAGGGCTGCCGCTGCGTCGTACCGCACGTCCGGGTCGTCGTACGCGCGGTGCTCCGCTGCCAGCCACCGGTCGACCCGCCGGGGCAGCGGGTCGAGCGTGAAGCGGCGGGAGCCCCAGCCGAAAGCGTCGGGCGCAGCACGGCGAACCCCGCCCGCGCCAGCCCCTCGGCGAGCGGCCGGCCGCCGTAGAGCTCGGCGCAGACCCGGGCGGCGACCGGACGGTCGCTGCTGATGAGCCGCTCCGCCCCCACCGACTTGACGTTCGCGTGACAGGGCGAGCAGGGCCGGCAGCGGGGTGTCCCCCGCACCTGCGGGCCGGAGGTACCAGGCGCGCGTCGCCGGGCCGAGACCGGTGTGCCAGCGCAGCTCGGTGCGCTCGACACCCGCGACGGACTCGGTGGCTCCCGCCTCCGCAGTCCCCGATCGGGGCGTCCGCACGCCGAGCGCGCGGGCGACGGCGGTGGCGACGTCGTCCCCTGCGACCGGCGGACGTCCGGGGAGGACGGCGGGCCAGTCGTCGTAGCCGGCGATGTCGCTCGTCATGCGCGGGCGGGGCTGACGGCGAGGCCCAGGTCGGCGACCTCCACCGGCCGGCCGGAGGACAGCGACTCGTTGGCGGCGATGCCGACCGCGACAGCGCGGACACCGTCGACGTAACCGGCGGGCCGGCCCAGGGGGTCGTCCGCGGGGCCCCGGAAGAGGTCGGAGAGGAGGATCGCGTCGCCCCCGCCGTGGGAGCCGTGCCCCATCGGGACCAGCACCTCGCGGGCGCGCTCCCAGTGCCGCTGGACGAGGAGGCGCTCTCCGCGCGGCCGCAGCTCGTCGGCGTCCTCCGCCTCGGTCGCCGAGGGGTCGAGCACCGCCTGCCCCGCCGCGTCGAGCTCGACGGCGCCGCGCTCGAAGACCTCGAGCTCGGCCCGCCCCCGGGTGCCGTTGACGGTCACCCGGTAGCCCTCCCACGGCGCGTGGGCGTTGAGCGAGTAGGTGAGCAGCGCGCCGCCCGCGTAGTCGACGACGACGGCCATGTTGTCCTCGATGGTCGTCCCCGGGGAGAAGACGTCGCGGTCACGGACGTAGCCGTCGTGGGCCTCGGCGTCGAGGTAGAGGCGGCGCAGCCGGGGGTCGCGGCGCAGGTCGAGCGACCACCGGTCGGCGCCGTCGACGCTCCCGCGGGGTGGGCGCGGTCCCGCCTGCGCGGCGCCCGCGCCGGAGTCGCCGTAGAAGCGCAGGCTGCCGCGGGCGTACACCCGCTCGGGGACGTCGTCGAGCCACCAGTTGACGAGGTCGAAGTGGTGGGAGGCCT
>DAHVRG010000257.1 GCA_027322565.1 Georgenia sp. | reverse complement strand
GAAGTCGACCTCGGCGGGCGGGCCGGAGTCGTCGTCGTCCGCGCCACCCCCGCCGGGTGCTCCGCCGCCGAAGCCGCGGGCGATGGTCCCGAGGGCCGCGGTGAACTCGGTGGGGATGACGAAGAACTTGCTCGAGTCCTTGCTCGCCAGCTCGGGGAGCATCTGCAGGTATTGGTAGGCGAGCAGCTTGGGGTCGGGCTTGCCGCGGTGGATGGCGTCGAAGACCTGGAGGATGGCGCGCGACTCACCCTGCGCCTTGAGGATCGCGGACTGTGCCTCACCCTCGGCGCGGAGGATCGCGGCCTGCTTCTCGCCCTCGGCCGTGAGGATCTGGGACTGCTTGACACCCTCGGCGGTGAGGATCGCGGCCCGCCGGTCCCGCTCGGCGCGCATCTGCTGCTCCATGGAGCCCTGGACGCTCGCCGGCGGGTCGATCGCCTTGAGCTCCACGCGGTTGACGCGGATGCCCCACCGGCCGGTCGCCTCGTCGAGGACGCCCCGGAGCTGGCCGTTGATCTGGTCGCGGCTGGTGAGCGTCTGCTCCAGGTCCATCGAGCCGATGACGTTCCGCAGGGTCGTCACGGTGAGCTGCTCGATACCGGTGATGTAGTTGGCAATCTCGTAGGTCGCCGCCTTCGGGTCGGTGACCTGGAAGTAGATGACCGTGTCGATCGACACGACGAGGTTGTCGGAGGTGATCACCGGCTGCGGCGGGAAGGAGACCACCTGCTCGCGCAGGTCCACACTGGCGCGGACCCGGTCGACGAACGGGATGAGGAAGTGCAGCCCGGCGTACATCACCGTGTTGAACTTGCCCAGCCGCTCGACGATGAGCGCGACGGCCTGCGGGACGATCCGCACCGCCCGCCAGATCGCGATGATGACGAAGAGGGCGAGCAGGACGAGCACGACGGTGACGACGAGGCCACCTGTGTTGTCGGTGGTCACGGAGCTCCTTCTGGGTAGGTCACGGGCACGGGCGCGACGACGGCCGTCGCCCCGTCGATACGTACCACCTGGACGGTGGTGCCGGCGGGCAGCACGGTGCCGGGCTCGGCCGCACGCGCCGTCCAGACCTCACCGACGAGCTTGACCCGACCGGCGCGGTCGGTGACGTCGATGAGCACCTCGGCGGTACGGCCCACGTGCGCGGCGACGTTGGTCACCGTGTCGGGGGTGGACCGCTTGAGGTAGCGCAGCGCCCACGGCCGGACCGCCACGAGGAGGACCGCCGAGACGACGGCGAAGGCGAGCACCTGGGCCCACAGCGGACCGCCGAGCAGCGCCACCCCTCCGGCCGCCATCGCACCGCCGGCGAACATGAGGAAGATGAGGTCGACGGTGAGCATCTCCACGACGCCGAGCACCAGCGCCGCGCCCAACCACCACAACCACGCCATCGTTCACACCTCCCCTGCCGATCCTAGTGGGCTGCGCGGCCGGTTCAGCGTCCCGCCGCGCGCGCACTCCACCGGCCGCGGTGCCGCTCGACCTCGAGGTCCAGCCCGAAGGTCCGCGACAGGTGCTGCGGCGTGAGGACCTCCTCGAGCGGGCCGGCGGCCTCGACCGCACCCGCGCGGAGGAGCAGCGCGTGGCCGAAGCCCGGCGGGATCTCCTCGACATGGTGGGTAACGAGGATGATCACCGGTGAGCGACGGTCCCCGGCGAGCTCGGCGAGCGCCGCCATGAGCTCCTCGCGGCCCCCGAGGTCGAGCCCGGCTGCGGGCTCGTCGAGGAGCAGCAGCTCCGGGTCGGTCATGAGCGCCCGGGCGATCTGCACCCGCTTGCGCTCCCCCTCGCTCAGCGAGCCGAACCTCCGGTCGGCGAGGTGGTCGACGGCGAAGGCGGCGAGCAGGTCCCGGGCGCGGGCGTCGTCGTACTCGTCGTAGGTCTCCCGCCACCGGCCGGTGACGCCGTAGGAGGCGGTGCGGACGACGTCGAGCACCGCCTCGCCGCCGGGGATGCGGTCGGCGAGCGCGGCCGAGGCCAGGCCGATCCGGGTGCGCAGCTCGAAGGTGTCGACCGCCCCGAGCCGCTCGCCGAGGACCTCGACCGTGCCCTCACTCGGGAAGAGCCGGCCCGCCGCCATCTGCAGGACGGTGGTCTTCCCGGCGCCGTTCGGGCCGAGCACGACCCAGCGCTCACCGTCGCGCACGGACCAACTCACGCCGTCGAGGATCGTCTTCGGGCCGCGTCGCAGGGTCACGTCCGCCAACTGCAGCACATCGCTCATGGATCGAGCCTATCCACCGCCCTGCGCGCGAGGCGTCTACGGTGGGGGCGTGCCCGAACTTGTACTGCCCCATGCCGTGCTCGCCGCGCTCTGGGTGCCGGTCATCGCTGCGGCCGGCCGCCGGAAGGACGCCCCCGACGACGTCGTGGACGCGGCGCTGCGTGCCGTCGCCGGCGCGGACACCCACGTCATCGACCGGCCCGACGGCGAGGTGCGGTCGCTGCGGGAGATGGCGGGGCGGATCGTCGGGCAGGGAATCACCGACGTCGGGGCCGTGCTGCCCGTCCCGGGGCACGTCGCCGGGCTGCCGGGCGTCGCCCTCCTCGAGGCGGTCGACGCCGGACAGTGCCTGCTCGTGCGTGCCGAGGGCGGCTCGTGGGCAGCGGTACCCCACGTCGAGCGCTTCGGCAGCGACCTCGAGCCCGGGACCCTCGTGCGCTGGGTGCTACACCCGTTCCCGTTCGCCGAGCGCCCCGTCCCCACCCTGCTCGGGCTCGTCGGGTCGCTGCGGCAGGCACGGCAGGACATCGCCCAGGCGCTGGTCACCGCCGGGGACACGCTCGAGCAGCTCGACCTGGCCGGCTGGCGTCCCGACGTCGCCCGGGAGGCGGCCCACCTGCTGCGGGAGGACATCTCCACCGACCTCCTCCCGCCCGGCCTGGAGCCGGCCCGGGTGGAGGTGCTCACCCGGGCCGCCCGCCTGCTCGCCGTGAGAT
>DAHVRG010000252.1 GCA_027322565.1 Georgenia sp. | reverse complement strand
GCTGCCGCGGAGGCCGCGGGGCGCGAGCAGGAGCCGATGGCGGTGGGCCGCGTCGCCGACCTGCGCGCGGCGATGGCGGAGCAGCACGGGGAGGCGCTGGCCCGCGTGCTGCAGCGCTGCTCGATCCTCGTCAACGGGGTGCGCAGCGAGGACGACGCCGCGGTGCAGCCCGGCGACGTCGTCGACGTCCTGCCGCCCTTCGCCGGCGGCTGACCGACGCCCCGCCGGCGGCGCCCGCCGGGGTGCAGCACCCGTCCGCGCGGGTGGGGCCGAGGAGCGCGGCGCAGCTCTGCCCGCACTCGTCGACCTCGCCTGCGGGCGGTCCGCTCGCCCGCGGTCGGCCCGGTGCCGCAGTGCGCCGCCGGCGCGTGCGCGGTCAGCCGCCGATGGCGCTCATCGGGCGGTCGGGCTGGAGGAAGCCGGGGTCGTTGATCCCGTGGCCGGGCAGCTTGCCGGCGATGCACATGTGGAGCACCCGGGCGAGGTCGTCGTCGCTGCCCCCCTCCCGGAGCGGGGTGAGGAGGTCGGACTCCTCGCGGGCGAACAGGCAGTTGCGCAGCTGACCGTCGGCGGTGATCCGCACCCGGTCGCAGGCCCCGCAGAACGGCTTCGTCACCGACCGGATGACCCCGACGGTGGTGGGCCCGTCGTCGACGAGGAAGCGCTCGGCCGGGGCCGAGGCCCGCCCCGGCAGCGGGGTGAGCCGGAACTCCTGCTCGAGCTGCGCGAGGATCTCCTCGCCCTGGACCATCCGCACTCGCGACCAGATGTGCCCGGCGTCGAGCGGCATCTGCTCGATGAACCGCGCCTCCAGCCCGCGCTCGGCGGAGAAGCGGACGAGGTCGACGATCTCGTCGTCGTTGACGTCGCGCATCGCCACCGTGTTGATCTTGATCGGCGAGAGACCTGCGGCCTGCGCCGCCTCGATCCCGGCGAGCACGTCGGCGAACCGGTCCCGCCGGGTGAGCTCGTGGAACCGCTCGGGGCGAAGGGTGTCGAGGCTGATGTTCACCCGCTGCAGGCCCGCCGCGGCGAGGTCCGCGGCGAGCTTGGGCAGCAGCAGCCCGTTCGTCGTCATCGACAGCTCCAGCGGCCCGGCCGATCCCTCGATCCGGGACATCCGGGCGACGACGTCGACGACGTCGCGCCGCAGCAGCGGCTCACCGCCGGTCAGCCGCACGGTGGCGATCCCCAGCGCGGCCGCCACCTCGGCGACCCGGACGAGCTCGTCGGTCGTGAGGATCATGTCGCGCTGCAGCCACGGCACCCCCTCGGCGGGCATGCAGTAGGTGCAGCGCAGCGAGCACTTGTCGGTGAGCGAGATGCGCAGGTCGGTGTGCACCCGCCCGTACCGGTCCACGAGCGGGCGGCGCAGCTCCGGGGAGATCGTCACGCTCATGCCGAGTTCACCCACGTGTGGCTGCCGTCGGCGAGCACCTGCTTCTTCCACACCGGCAGCCGCGCTTTGACCTGCTCGACGAGCTCGCGGCACACCGTGAACGCCAGGTCCCGGTGCGCACTGGCCGCACACGCCACGATCGCCATCTCACCGACCTCCAGCACTCCGACCCGGTGGCTCACCGCCACGCGCGCCCCCGGGTGTGTCCCCACGACCTCCGCCGCGATCTCCGCGAGCAGCCGCGGGGCATCGGGGTGGGCGCTGTACTCCAGGCGGACCACCTCACCCGCAGCGTCGGGGCTGTGGTCCCGCACGACCCCGGTGAAGGTCGCCACCGCCCCGGTCCCGCTCGTCACCACTGCCGAGTGGTGGGCGGCGACGTCCAGCGGGTCCGCGCTCAACGCGGCGAGCACGACCTCAGCCATGGTCTCCTCCGGTGAGCTGGTCGAGCAGGTGGGGCAGGAGCGGGCCGACGACGGCGATCGTGTCTTCCACGCCGGCGACACTTCCCGGGGCGTTGACGACGACGGCGTTCCCCACCGTACCGGCTCGGGCGCGGCTGAGCACTGCCCCGGACGCCCGGCTGCGGCGCCGCACCGCCTCCGGCACCCCCGGCAGCTCGCGCTCGAGCACCTGCGCGGTGGCCTCGGGGGTCCGGTCGGTGGGGCTCACGCCCGTGCCTCCGGTGGTGAGCACGACGCGTGCCCCGTCCGCGAGCGCGGCCTCGAGCGCCTGCCGCACCGGCTCCACCCCGTCGGGCACGACCCGGACCGGGGCGACGTCGAGCCCCAGCTCCGCGAGCAGCCGGGCCGCCCGCGGACCGGAGACGTCCTCGCGCTCCCCTCGGCTGCAGCGTGTGGAGACGGTCAGCACCGTCGCCCGCACCTGTTGCAGCATCCCGTCAGGCTACGCGATGGTGACGTGCAGAGCGGTCGGAAGCCCGCTGCGGGGCTACGATGGCAGGTCGACGATTGGAGGGGCGGTGGGCCTCACCGACGCGCCGCAGTGGCTGGTCCCGGCGTTCGTGCGCAGTGCCCTCGCCGTCGGCGCGACCGCCGACCGCGAGGACCTCCGACGCACCGCCCACGCGCTCATCGCGCGCTGGCAGGAGCCGGAGCGCCGGTTCCACAACCTGCGTCACCTCATCGACGTCCTCGCCCGGGTGGACGAGCTGGCTGAGGAGACCCACGACCCCGACGTCGTGCGGCTGGCGGCGTGGTACCACGGCGCCGTCTTCAACGCCTCGGCGCAGGTCGCCTATGCGCGGCGCGGGGGCGAGGACGAGGTGGCCGGTGCCGCCCTCGCCCGCGAGGAGCTCTCCGCGTCGGGGGTGCCGGCGTCGGTGTGCGAGCGGGTGGCCGAGCTCGTCCTCTCGCTGGCCAGGCACGACGCCGCGGAGGACGACGTCGACGCCCTCGCGCTGTGCGACGCGGACCTGGGCACGCTCGCCGTCGAGCCGCAGCGCTACGCCGCCTACCGCAGGGCGATCCGCGAGGAGTACGCGCACATCCCGGAGCGGGACTACGTCACCTCGCGGATCGACATCCTCACCCGGCTGCTGCGGCGCCGCCGGCTCTTCGTCAGCCCGTTCAGCCTGTCCTGGGAGGAACCGGCTCGGGAGAACCTCACCGCCGAGCTGACCCACCTGCGGGCCCGGCTGGCCCAGCTCGGCGGCGACCAGCCGCCGTCCGCCGTCGAGCCGGCCCGGCCGCAGGGTGCGCCGGTGTCGACGTGGCGGCCGCGCGGGCCGGCCGGTCCGCGCGCGGACGTGCCGAGCGCGGGTGGCGAGGAGGACGCGGCCGGCCGGAGCGCCACGGCGGCGGAACCGGATGTGCGCCCCACCGCGTCGCCGCCGACCGCGGAGTCGCCACCGGCCCCGCCCGAGCCGGCAACCGCCGTCCCCCCGGAGGCCGAGACCGACGACGAGCCGGGCGAGCTTCCCGGGCGGCCGGAGGAGCCCTCCTCGGGGATCGAGCGGGGTCCCGGTGAGGGGCCACGCCGCCGCGGACGACTGAAGCGGCGCCGCGATCGTCCTGCCCCACAGCGGCCGGACGAGGCCGGCGACTCCCCGGGCTCGCTGTTCCGTCCGCCACCGCGGCTGCCGCGTACCTAGCGTCGCTCCCAGTACTGCGCCGCGAGGGCGCAGCGACGAAGGGAGAGCACGATGACGCGGTTCGAGGTCGACAGCGCCGAGGTGGAGTCCGCCGCGGCCCGGGCCCGGCACAGCGCCGGGGTGATCCACGCCGAGGTCGCCGCGATGATGGCCCAGCTCCTCGACCTGGAGCGCACGTGGAGCGGGTCCGCCGCGGAGAGCTTCACGGCGGTCGCGCAGGAGTGGCGCGCCACCCAGCAGGTGGTGGAGCAGTCGCTCACCCAGATCACCGAGGCCCTGGACCTGGCGGCGCGCACCTACGCCGACGCGGAGGCCGGGGCCCGCGGGCTCTTCGCGGGGAGGTGATCAGCGGCCCATCTCGAGGTGGTCGAGCTCGGCGCGGAGGTTGGCTCGTGCGAGGTCCTCCCAGAGGCTCACCGCGGTGGCCGTGCGGAAGATCCGGGGCCGGTCGATCAGCCGGCGCAGCACCGCAGCCCGGCCGCGCCGGAAGTCCTCCTCCGGCACGTGCCGGTACTCCTCGCGGACCTGCTCCGCGTAGGTCCGGTACTCCTCGGGACCTCCCCCGAGGACGCCGAGGTCGGCGTCGCAGAGCAGCCGGCCGGCGACGTCGTCCGCGGCGGGGTCGTGGGCTGCGGTGAGGCGCACGAGGCGGGCGACCTCGGCGGACGGCGTGGACCCCACGACGGGCTCGAGGAGCTCGACGGCGAGATCGGCGGAGGCCTCCTCGTCCACGGGAGTCTCGCCGCGATGGACGGCGTCGTGGAACCAGGCGGCGAGGCGTACCGCGTCACTCACCGGCTCGCCGCGGTGGGCGAGGAGGTCGAGCCGGTCGAGGATCGCCCGCAGGTGTCCCGGGCCGTGGTAGACGCGGTGCGGCTCGCTCCAGCGCGCGACGAGCTCCTCGCCGATCTCCGGCCGGTCGGGCAGCAGGTCCGCCCACCGCAGCGTGAGCGCGGTGCGGAGCGGGCGGTCGGCGGCGCGCACCCGCAGCCCGCTCGCCCGCAGCCGGCGGATGAGCTCGTGCCCGTCGACCGGCTCCGCGCCGGCGGCGACGACCTCGGCGTGGCGCTCGGCCGGGACGTCGTAGTGGTCGAGGTCGAACGAGCGGCGGGGCAGGCCGCACCGGGCGGCGAAGGCGTGCAGCTCGGCGAGGTCGGTGTCCGAGACGAGGTGCGCCCACAGGGTGCCGTGCGCAGGCCAGCGCGGCGTGTCGACGAGGACTGCCACGCCTCAGCGCTCCCGGACCGAGGTGACCCGCTCCACCCCGTCGAGGGCCTGCAGCGAGGTGATGAGCTCGTGCTGTGGGAGCTTCCCGGTGAACTTCGCCCGCACCTCGACGGTGCGGCCATCGGTGTTCGCGACGTCGACCACGGCCGCACGGTACCCCAGGTCCGTCGCGGTGGTGAGGATCGAGCGCAGCACGCCCTCCCCGTCCCGGTAGCGAAGCACGACGATGTTCTCGACGTCGGCCTTCGGCATGCGGGCGGTGAGCATACCGAGCAGCGGGATGAGGAGGAGGTAGGCCAGCGTGACGGCGGTGGCGACGAGGGGCAGCCCCGCCCCGCAGGCCATCCCGACCGCCGCGACGAGCCAGATCGTCGCCGCGGTGGTCAGGCCGTGGACGACGTTGCTGCGGGTGAAGATCACACCGGCACCGAGGAACCCGATGCCGGTGACGACCTGGGCCGCGATCCGCCCCGGATCGGCGGGCCGGTCCCCGAAGAACTGGGCGAAGCCGTAGGCCGAGACCACGGTGAAAAGCGCGGACCCAGCCCGACGAGGATGTGGGTGCGCAGCCCGGCATCCTTGTGGTTGTACTCGCGCTCCGCCCCCACCGCGGCCGAGAGCACGAACGTCAGACCGAGCATCTGGAGCGAGTCGACCATCTCCTGCGTCAGCGCCCACACCGGTGAGCACCTCCCCGACGTGGCCACCAGGCGGGGGTGCGGGCGGCGTAGGTCGCGTACTGGGGCACCGCGTCGGCCAGCTCCCGCTCCTCGTACCGGGCCTTGAGGCGGAGCAGCACCGTGAGCGCGGCGGCCGCGGCCCGGTGCCGCGGTGCCCCCGTCCCGAGCGCGCGGCCGATCGCCGCCACGGTGAGGCCCGCGTAGATGGGGTGCCGCACCCAGCCGTAGGGCCCGGTGGTGCGGAGCGGCGCTCCGGGCACCGGCAGCGGGGACGGGGTGAGCGCTGGCCCGAGGGCGATAGCCCCGAGGAGCGCGGACCCGCCGCCCGCGGCGAGCAGCGCGGCTCCGGCGACCCGACGTGCCGGGGACGACGTGCCCTCCGCGGGCAGGAGCAGGGCGCCGAGCAGGACCAGCTGCGCGGCGACGAGCGCGTCACCGCGCCCGGGTCGTCCTTGTCCCGCACGCAGGCCCACCGCCCCATTGTCGGCCACGGGCGGCGCCGGGGCCCATCGTCAGGGTCCCGGCCGGAGGAGGCCGCTCTCGTAGGCGAGGACGACGAGCTGGGCGCGGTCGCGCGCCCCGAGCCGGGTGAGGAGCCGGCTGACGTAGGTCCGTGCCGTGTCAGGGCTGAGCCCCAGCTCGGCCGCGATCTCCCGGTTGTCCGACCCACGGCCGACGAGGCGCAGGACATCCGTCTCCCGTGCCGTGAGTCCCGCCAGCACCGTGTCGTCGACCCGTCCGCGGACGACGGCGTCCATGACGCTGCGCGTCACGCTCGGGGAGAGCACCGGCTCGCCGGCCGCCACGGCCCGGACGGCGCGGCGCAGGTCCTCTGGGGCCACGTCCTTGAGGAGGGAGCCGGCGGCACCGGCCCGGATCGCGCCGAACACGTGCTCGTCCTCGTCGAAGGTGGTGAGGACGAGCACCCCGGCCTGCCGGAGCCGCTCGTCCGCGACGATGCGACGGGTCGCCTCCACACCGTCCATCCCCGGCATGCGGACGTCCATGAGCACGACGTCGGGGAGCAGTTCACGGACCAGTCCCAGGCCGTCCTCCCCGTTCCCTGCCTCACCGACGACGGTGATGTCACCGTCCCGCTCTGCGAGTGCACGCAGCCCGGTGCGGACGATCGGCTGGTCGTCGACGAGGACGATGCGGATCATGCTCGCCTCACCGGCAGCTCGGCGTGGACGACGAACCCGGCACCGCGGGGGTGCGCTCGGAACACGCCCCCGACCAGTGCAGCGCGTTCCGCCATGCCGCGCAGCCCGTGGCCGCCGTCGTCTCGGTCCTCGCCGTCCTCGAAGGGGTGCGCGGCAGGCCCGGGGTCGCTGACCGTGAGCTGGACCCGGTCGCCGGAGACCTGCGCCCGGACCTCGGCCTGCGGGGAGCGGCTGTGTCGCAGCACGTTCGTCAGTGCCTCCTGCACGATGCGGTACGCGGCGGCGTCCACCTCGGGTGCCAGCGACGTGGTCAGCACGTCGATGCGCATCCGCACCACCAGGCCAGCCGCCTCCGCCGCGGCGGCAAGTGCGGGGACGCCGGCCAGCCCGACATCCCCGGGCGTCTCAGGGCCCGGTGCCACCGGCACGGGCTGCTCGCGGAGGAGCCGCACGGTGGCGCGCAGCTCGCGCAGCGTCTCGGAGCCGGCGGCCCGGACCTGCTCCAGTGCGCGGGTGACCGCGGCGTCGTCCCGGCCGACCGACTCCTGGGCGACTCCTGCGTGCAGGGAGACGACGGCCAGCGAGTGCCCGAGGGAGTCGTGCAGCTCGCGCGCGACTTGGAGCCGCTCGGCCTGTGCTCGCTCCGCAGCTTGCCGTGCCTGCGCGACGGCCTCGAGCCGGCGCAGGCGCTGCTGCTGCTCACGCGTCTCCCGGCGCAGGCGCACGCTGGCTCCCAGCGCGACGGACGCCGCCGCCAGCGCGATGTTGGTGACGAACTCGTAGCCGACGAGGTAGTCGGCCGGCCGTCCCTCCCGCACGAGGAAGTAGCCCGAGGTCGCCACGAGGACGGCCGCGGCCCCCACCGCCCACCTCGTCCGCCCCGCCTCGGCGGCCGAGTAGAGGGCGGCGACGGCGGGCAGGGCGATCCCGATCGGAGGCAGGTCGAGGGCGTAGTAGCCGAAGATGCCGAGCACCGTGATCCCGAGCACGGCACGCGGCCACCGCCGTCGCGCGAGGACGAGGAGACCGAACCCGACGGCGAACCCGTAGGCCGTCGCGCCGCCCCGGCCGGTGCGCTGCAGGTCAGCGGCGATGACGAGCGCCACGGCGAGCGTCATCCCGGTGGCCAGCACCGCGTCGACGAGCCGTGGGTCCACCTGCTCCCGGGGGGCGTAGTCCTCCACACCGCCACGGTACGGACCGGGCGGGGCCGAGGGCATCCGACGATCGGGCGAACGCGGGTGTCTCCTCGGAGCGACATCGCGGGTCGCCCGTCGGCGTCGAGCGGATCGTCCCGCCGGGCGATGTCCACCGCGCGCGCCGTTCCTAGCGTGTCGGGCATGAGACACGACAGCCCGACCCTGCCGCCCGGCCCGCCGACCACGCCTGCCGCCCGTCCACTGAACGTGCCCCTCGTCCTCGGACTCGGCGCCGTCGCGCTGGCCCGCCCGCTCGCCCGGGTGACCGGCGCCGTCGACGCACTGGGGGCACCCGCCGGACCGCTGCTCCTCACGGTGGCCGTCACCGCGGTCTGGGTGCTCGTCGTCGGGCTGGGCGGCGTGCCGCGGCCGGTCCTCACGCTCACCCTGGCCGGCGTCACCTACGCGGTGGCCGTCATCCCGCTCAGCGCAGTGCTCAGCTCCCTCCTCGACGGCACGCTGTCCGGCCCGCTCGCCAACCCCGTCGCCGTCGTCCCGCTGCTCGTCACGAACGCGGCCTGGGGTGCGGCTGCGGGGTTGCTCGCGCTCGGGGTCCAGCACCTGCGAGGAGCCGGCAGCCGCTGACTGCGGCCGGGAGCGGAGGCCTGCGGCCCAGCCCGGACAGACGCCGAGGGGCGGCACCCACAGGTGCCGCCCCTCGGGGACTGCTGGACCGACGGGGTCGGTCAGGGTCGGGTCAGAACCCGCCCTTGCCGCCCATGTCGTCACCACCGGCCGGGGCAGCGGGCTGCTTCTCCGGCTTGTCGGCCACGACGGCCTCGGTGGTGAGGAACAGGCCGGCGATCGAGGCGGCGTTCTCCAGCGCGGAGCGCGTCACCTTGACCGGGTCGGCGATACCGGCCTCGAGCAGGTCCTCGAACTGGCCGGTGGCGGCGTTGAGGCCCTGGCCCGACGGCAGGTTGCGGACCTTCTCCACGACGACGCCGCCCTCGAGACCGGCGTTGACCGCGATCTGCTTGAGCGGGGCGTCGACCGCGACACGGACGATGTTCGCACCGGTCGCCTCGTCGTCCTCCAGCTGGAGGCCGTCGAAGGCGTCCTTGGCGGCCTGGATGAGGGCGACGCCGCCACCGGCGACGATGCCCTCCTCCTGGGCGGCCTTGGCGTTGCGGACCGCGTCCTCGATGCGGTGCTTACGCTCCTTGAGCTCGACCTCGGTGGCCGCGCCCGCCTTGATGACGGCGACGCCGCCGGCGAGCTTGGCGAGGCGCTCCTGGAGCTTCTCGCGGTCGTAGTCCGAGTCGGAGTTCTCGATCTCGGTGCGGATCTGCTGGACGCGGCCCTCGATCTGCTCGGGGTCGCCGGCGCCCTCGACGATGGTGGTCTCGTCCTTGGTCACCACGACCTTGCGGGCCCGGCCCAGCAGGTCGAGGGTGGCGTTCTCCAGCTTGAGGCCGACCTCCTCGGAGATGACCTGGCCGCCGGTGAGGATGGCCATGTCCTGCAGCATCGCCTTGCGGCGCTCCCCGAAACCGGGGGCCTTGACCGCAACGCTGCGGAACGTGCCACGGATCTTGTTGACGATCAGCGTGGCCAGAGCTTCGCCCTCGACGTCCTCGGCGATGATGACGAGCGGGCGGCTGGCCTGCATGACCTTCTCCAGGAGCGGCAGCAGGTCACGTACGGCCGAGATCTTGGACCCGAAGAGCAGGATGTAGGGGTCCTCCAGGACCGCCTCCATGCGCTCGGCATCGGTCACGAAGTGAGCCGAGACGTAGCCCTTGTCGAAGCGCATGCCCTCCACCAGCTCGAGGTCCATACCGAAGGTCTGGGACTCCTCGACGGTGACGACGCC
>DAHVRG010000210.1 GCA_027322565.1 Georgenia sp. | reverse complement strand
TCGACATCTTCTACTCCCACCGCGACGACGCCACGACCCCGCTGCACGAGACGATGGGGGCGCTGAAGACCGCCGTCGACTCGGGCCGCGCGCTCTACGCCGGCATCTCCTCCTACACCGCGGAACGCGCTGCCGAGGCGGTGGCCGTCGCCGAGGAGATCGGCCTGCAGCTCCTCGTCCACCAGCCGTCCTACTCGATGCTCAACCGGTGGGTGGAGCGCGGCGAGCCCAGCGCCCTGGACGTCACGGAGCGCGCGGGGATGGGCAACGTCGTCTTCTCCCCGCTCGCACAGGGCATGCTCACCGAGAAGTACCTCGACGGCATCCCCGCCGACTCGCGGGCGGCCCGGGGCGGGTCGCTGCGCCGGGAGTTCCTCACCGAGGAGAACCTGGGCCGGGTCCGTGCCCTGGCCGCGATCGCCCACGAGCGGGGCCAGACCCTCGCCCAGCTCGCCATCGCCTGGGTGCTGCGCGACCCGCGGGTCACCACCGCCCTCATCGGCGCCTCGAGCGTCTCCCAGCTCGACGACTCGCTGGGGGCGCTGGACAACCTTGAGCTGAGCGCCGAGGAGCTCGCCCGCATCGACGAACACGCCGTCGACGCCGGCGTCAACATCTGGGCGACGCGCACCCGCTGAGAGATGAGAACCGGTGACGGTGGCGGCTTCCCCTCCGCCACCGTCACCGGCGGTCAGCGCGAGCCGGGCTCGCTGGCGTCCACCCTAGCGGAGTCCTCCACCTCCGGCTCGGCCGGCGGAGCCGGCGGCCGCTCGGCCCGCAGGGCGGCGATGGTGGCCTCGAAGTCCTCCAGCGAGGTGAAGGAGGAGTAGACGCTGGCGAAGCGCAGGTAGGCGACCTCGTCGAGCTCGCGGAGCGGGCCGAGGATCGCCAGCCCGATGTCGTGCGCCTTGATCTGCGCGGCGCCGGCGGAGCGCACGGTCTCCTCGACCTGCTGGGCGAGGAGCGCGAGGTCGTCCTCGGAGACGGGGCGGCCCTGGCAGGCCTTGCGCACACCGGCGACGACCTTCTCCCGGCTGAACGGCTCGATGACACCGGACCGTTTGACGACCGAGAGGCTCGACGTCTCGATGGTGGTGAAGCGGCGGTGGCAGGCCGTGCACTCCCGGCGCCGGCGGATCGCGGAGCCGTCGTCCGCCGTCCGCGAGTCGATCACCCTCGAGTCCGCGTTCCGACAGAACGGACAGTGCACGCCGCGCTCCTCATCGGTCGGGCGGGCCGCTGGTCGGCACCGCTCGGGTGCACGGTACGGGCGGGCCACCGCGCGGTGCAACATGCCGACCGCCTCGCGACGCCGGGAGCGCGGGACCGCGGCCTCAGCCGGCGGGGACGAGCAGCTGCTGGCCCACGGCGAGGTCGCCGGACTCCAGGCCGTTGATGCGCAGGATGTCGTCGACGACGTCGCGGACGTCCTGGCCCTCGGCCGCGGTGGCACCGGCGATCCCCCAGAGGGTGTCCCCGGCGGAGACCGTCACCCGCTCGACCGGGCCGGAGTAGGACTCCCCACCGGACACGACACTGCCGAGCCAGCCGCCCGTCGCGACGGCGAGGACCGTGGCGAGGAGGAGCAGCGCCGCGGAGCGGACGAGCCGGCCGCGCGCGGTGAGCCGCAGGCCCGGCGGTGCCGTGCGGTCGGTCGACGGGGTCGACCGGGGCCGGGTGACGGCGGCCGGGGACGCCGGCCGCTGCACCTCGGGCACCGGGGCGGGGACGAAGCCGGGCCCCACGAGCTGGAGGTGGCGTGGCCTGGGTCGCGGGCCGGCACCTGTGCGGACCGGGGTGGGAGCTGCCAGCGCACTCATCCTCATACTCCTTCGAACGCCTGTACGTCGAACGTCTGTGCGACACCGTACTACGCGCCGCCGACACTGTCGACACGCCGTCGAACAGATGTTTGATCTGCGGGCCGGCGCCTTCTACGCTGTCGAGCACGAGCCCACCACCGACCACTGACATCGAGGAGCGCGAGCCGTGAACGCAGGCCAGGACGAGCAGGGCGGGGCGACCGTCCACGAGCTCCCCGACCGGGGGGTCGACGGTGCCCTCACCGAGCGTCAGCGGCTGGTCCTCGAGACCATCCGACGCAGCGTCGACGAGCGCGGGTACCCGCCCACGATGCGGGAGATCGGCCGCATCGTCGGGCTGACCAGCCCGTCGTCGGTCAAGCACCAGCTCACCGCCCTCGAGCGCAAGGGCTACCTGCGGCGCGACCCGAAGCGCCCGCGGGCGATCGAGATCGTCGGCAGCGAGGTGCAGGGCACCCAGCAGCTCGGCAGCCCGGAGGACGCCAGCGACGCCCCGGCGCCCACGCTCGTCCCCGTCGTCGGGCGGATCGCGGCCGGTGGGCCCATCCTCGCCGAGCAGGCGGTCGAGGACGTCTTCCCCCTCCCCCGCCAGCTCGTCGGCGACGGCGAGCTCTTCCTCCTGCGTGTGCGCGGCGACTCGATGGTCGACGCCGCGATCTGCGACGGTGACTGGGTCGTCGTGCGGCGCCAGCCGGTCGCCGAGAACGGGGAGATCGTCGCGGCGCTCATCGAGGACGAGGCGACGGTGAAGACCTTCCAGCGCAGGGACGGCCACGTGTGGCTGCTCCCTGCCAACGACGCCTACTCCCCCATCGACGGGGACAACGCCCAGGTGCTCGGACGGGTCGTGTCCGTCCTGCGGAGCCTCTGACCACCACCTCGTCGGGCGGCACCGGTGCCGCCGGTCAGCGCGTCCGCGACGAATGGCGCGCGGCAAGGTCGGCGGCCAGCGTCCGCACCCGGTCGCGTGCGGCCTCCGGTCCGAGGACCTCGATGTGGTCGCCGAACTGGAGGAGCTGGCGCACCGACTCGACGTCGGGGTAGCGGACGACGACGGTGCACCACGTCCGTCCGGTGTCCCTCACCTCGCCGAGCCGGGCGCCGAGGATACGCCGCGCCAGGTCGAGACGGCTGGTGCGGAGCAGGGCGGTGACCTCCACCTGGCCCGCGGTCTCGGTGTGTTCCCGCAGCGCGGTCCACACGGTGCGCAGCGTCTGCCCCGCGCGTAGGCGCACCTTCTGCTCGAGGAGCTCGTACGCCGCGAGCCGCTCCAGCGCGAACAGCCGTCCGGCCCCGTCGTCGTCGGCGACGAGGTACCAGCGGCCTGCCTTCACCACCAGCCCGTACGGGTCGACCACCAGGGTCGCGGTTCTCGCCTCGGCGCTGCGCCGGTACCGGATCCGTAGCCGGCGGCGGTGCCGCAGCGCCTCGGCGAGCTCTGCGACGTCGACCTCCGTGCGCTCGTCCGCCAGCCATGCCGTGCTCTCGACCAGGACGACGTCCACGAGGCGCGCCCGAGTTCCCTCGCCGGGCATACCGGCCTGACGGGCGGCGATCTTGCGCGCAGCCGTCTCGTGCACCGCCGTCAGTCCGAGACGGGCGAGCAGCCGCTCGTCCAGGCCCGTGACGGAGAGCGCCTCCAGCTCCGGCGGGTCGAGGCGCGCGGTGTCGATCCGGGCACCGGGGAGCAGCGCGACCCCGCCGTGGCGGCCCCGTTCGGTGTAGACCGGCACCCCGGCCGCGGAGAGCGCCTCGACGTCCCGGAGCACCGTCCGCCGGGAGACCTCGAGCCGTTCCGCGAGCTCCGTCGTCGTCATCCGCCGGCGCGTCTGGAGTAGCAGGAGGAGGTGGAGCAGCCGGGACGCCCTCATGCTCATCATCCTCCCCCGAATAGATGACAGCTACTGTCGTGTATCAGGAGTTTCCTGACTGCGTCACTGCACCCACGACCGGAAGGGAGCACCTGTGCCGGCGCCCAACCTGTTCCTCGTCTACGTCCGGGACGTCGTGAAGGCCAGCACGTTCTACCGAGGCCTGTTCGACATCGAGCCGACGTTCACCAGCCCCCGCTACGTGGCCTTCGAGCTGGCTCCAGGCGTGCTGTTCGCGCTGTGGAGCGGCCGCAGCGAGCACGCGGTCCCGAGCACTCCGCGCACCAGCGAGGTCGGGCTCATGGTGCCCGGGCCGGCATCGGCCGTCGACGACATCTACGCCGAGTGGGTCGGGAAGGGCGCCCGGGTCGTCACAGCGCCGTACGACGACGTCTTCGGCCGCACCTTCGTCGTCGCCGACCCCGACGGGAACCTCATCCGGGTCTCCCCGGTGGACTGAGTGCCGCCGGGGCGCTCAGGACGCTTCGGCGGAGGGCGGTCACATCCCCAGCTCGCGCAGCGTGCTGCGGATCCGCTCCGCGCTGGCGCGCAGACCGGCACGCTCCGCGGTGGTGAGGGGAGGCAGCAGCTGCTCGCCGGCGCCGTCCCCGCCGACGACCGTCGGCACCGAGAGGCACACGTCGGAGATGCCGACATAGTCGGTCAGGAGCGTGGAGACGCTGAGCACGCGGTTCTCCGACCGCAGCACCGCCTCGATGATCCGGACCGCGGCCAGCCCTACCGCATAGTTGGTCGCCCCCTTGCCCTCGATGATCCGGTAGGCGGACTCGACGACCTCCCGGGCGATGGCCGTCCGCGCGTCCTCGTCGAGGACTGGACGGTGCACCGTGCTCCAGTCCAGGAGCGGCACCGCACCGATGGTCGCCGAGCTCCACAGGACGATCTCCGAGTCCCCGTGCTCCCCGACGACGTAGGCGTGGATGTTCGGCACCGCGATACCGGTCTCCTGGGCGATGCGGTAACGCAGCCGGGAGGTGTCGAGCACGGTCCCCGAGCCGAAGAGCCGGTTGCGCGGCAGCCCCGAGATGGTCAGCGCCGCCTGGGTGACGACGTCCACTGGGTTCGTCACCATGAGGTAGACGGCGTCCGGCGCCACCTCGGTGAGCCGCGGCACCAGCTCGCGCATGAGCCCGACGGTGCTCGCGGCGAGGTCGAGGCGGCTCTGTCCCGGGCGCTGCTTGGCCCCGGCGGTGATGACGACGATGTCGGCGCCGCGGCACACCTCGATGTCGTCCGAGCCGACGACCTGCGCGGGCGGCATGAACTGGATCCCGTGGGCCAGGTCGAGCGCCTCCGCCTCGACCTTGGCCCGGTTGATGTCGTAGAGGACCACCCGGTGGGCTGTGCCGCCCATGAGCAGGGCGTAGGCGAGGGTCGACCCCACGGCCCCGGCCCCGACGATCGCCACCGTGCTCGTCCGTGTCTCGCGCATGCACCGCTCCGCTCGTCTCGAAGGTTCCATGGTGCCGTAGGCGGCGACCGACGCGCAGTCCGGCGGTGTGGGCGGTGGTGTACCTCCTGCCATGAGGCCGGTGACGTCCCTCGACGTTCGATGGTCTTTGCGGATGCCGGGAACCTGTCGTTCAGGAGTGTGTCGGAGAGCACCCCGGCACCGGTCACTTCAACGGACAGGCGTTGGGGGACGGCAAAGGTCGACGTAAGCATCCACTGCACGGCAGCGGGCCGTTGGGGCCGGGAAGCGTTCGTCTTACGGAACACCAATCGCAGCATCCCGTGACCGGACCGCTA
>DAHVRG010000183.1 GCA_027322565.1 Georgenia sp. | reverse complement strand
AAGAACATCGTGAGGAAGATGCCGCTGAGGACGAGGACGATGAAGCTGTAGAGCGCGACCTCACCGAGGAGGAACGACCAGTGGTCGGGGAAGACCTTGCGGGCGAACTCCTTGACGACCTTGCCGATGCCGGTACGGCGGTCGAGGTAGTCGGCGGCCGGTGCGGCCTTGCTGGGCTTGCTCGTGGTTGTGGCGCTCATCGGTTCTCATCCAATCGCTCGCGCTCCCAGAAGCTCGGGCCCACGGTCTCGTGGAAGTCCGAGCGGGCAACGAGGTAGCCCTCGGTGTCGACGGTGATCGGCAGCTGGGGCAGCGCCCGCTTGGCCGGGCCGAAGACCACCTTGGCCTCGTCGGCGAGGTCGAAGGTCGACTGGTGGCACGGGCACAGCAGGTGGTGGGTCTGCTGCTCGTAGAGGGCCACCGGGCAGCCGACGTGGGTGCAGACCTTGGAAAAGGCGATGATGCCGTCGTAGTGCCAGTCGCGCCGCTCGGGGGAGACCTTGAGCTCCGAGGGGTCGATCCGCGTCATGAAGACGACGGCCTTGGCCTTCTCCTCGAGGTAGTGCTCCTCCTCCTCCAGGCCGTGCGGGATGACCTGGAACGCGGAGCCGTTGGTGACGTCCGCGGCGCGGATGAGCCGGCCGTCGGGGTCGGTGGCCAGACGACGGCCCATCGAGCCGTCCGGCAGCCGCCCGCCCGAGCCCTCGGGCACGCGGCCCCACGCGGTGTGGGCGAAGCGACGGGAGTCCCACGTGGGGGTGAGCTCGCCGACGAGGGGCACGACGAAGGGCAGTGGGGCGAGTGCGGCGGCGCCGACCAGCGCGCCCTTGAGGACGGGGCGGCGAGCGATACCGGACTCCTCGATGCCGGTCTCGATCATCTCCACGGCCTCGGCCCTGACCTCCGGCGAGGAGTACGTGGGCTTGCGCGCCTCGACGTACTCCTTGTTCGACATCAGGGTCTTGGACCAGTGGACCGCCGCGAGGCCGATGCCGAGCAGGCCCAGGCCGAGCCCGAGGCCGAGGACGAGGGTCGAGAGCCGCACGTCCATGAGGGTCGTGCCGACCGGGATGGAGGCCCAGCCGACGACACCACCGATCGAGGCGACGATGGAGATGAGCAGGAGGAGGACGAGCTGGCGCTCCACCCGCTTGGCCGCCTTGGGGTCGCGGTCCGCCAGCCGCTCCGGGTGCGCGGGCAGCCCGGGGTTCTCGAAGCGGTCCGGCACGTCCGCGACGGTGCCGGCACCCTCTCGGGCGGTCAGCTCCCCAGTGGGGCGATCAGTACTCACGAGGACCTAGCTCCCATCCACACTGCAATACCGATGATCCCGCCGATCCCGATGATCCACACCCAGAAACCCTCGGAGACGGGGCCGAGGTTGCCCAGCGAGATCCCGCCCGGGCTCACCTCGCGCTGCTCCAGGACGTAGGCGATGACGTCGCGCGCGCCCTCGTCGGTGATCGAGGCCTCGTTGAAGATCGGCATCGACTGCGGGCCGGTGCGCATGGCCTCCCAGATCTGCGTGGGCGTGGCGTCGTCCAGCGGCGGGGCGACCTTGCCCTCGGTCAGCGCGCCACCGGCGCCGACGGCGTTGTGGCACATCGAGCAGTTGGTGCGGAAGAGCTCCATACCGTTGGCCGCGTTGCCCTGCTCGGGGTCGACCTGGTCGGCCGACGGGATCGAGGGGCCGGGGCCCAGGCTCGCGACGTAGGCGGAGAGGGCCGCGGTCTGCTCCTCGTTCATGACCGGGTTCTTGCGCTCCGCCTGCGGGGAGTTGTTGGCCATCGGCATGCGGCCGGTGGACACCTGGAAGTGCACCGAGGCGGCACCCACCCCGACCAGCGACGGGGCGAGGTCGGTGCCCTGCGCGTCGAGCCCGTGGCAGGTGGAGCAGTTCGTGCGGAACAGCGCCTGTCCAGTCTCGATCTGTTCCTGGCTGGCCGTCTGCGCGGTGGCCGGCTTGGGGGTGAGCGCTGCGTACGCCACCCCCGTCAGGATCAGGGCCAGGAGCAGGAGGACAACCGGTGCTGCCCGGTGTCTTCTGCTGGCGGCGAGTGCCTTCACGGTGTTGTGTCCTTGTCTAGCGTTGGTGATGGACAGGGGCAGGTCGCGCACGTGCTCAGACGAAGAGCTCGAGGAAGTAGATGATGAAGAACATCGCGACCCAGACGACGTCGACGAAGTGCCAGTAGTAGGACACGACGACGGCGCCGGTGGCCTCGAGGTGGCCGAAGCGGTTGGCGGCGAAGGAGCGCCCGAGGATGAAGACGAAGGCGATGAGCCCGCCGATGACGTGCAGGGCGTGGAAGCCCGTCATGATGTAGAACACCGAGCCGTACGGGCTGGAGGACACGGTGACGCCGTGGGAGACGAGCTCGGCGTACTCGTAGGTCTGCCCCGCGACGAAGAAGGCGCCCATGAGGAACGTGAGGATGAACCACTCCTCCATGCCCCACCGCCGGACGTCGAACAGCGAGCCGGTGCGACGTGCCTGGAAGCGCTCGGCTGCGAAGACACCCATCTGGGCGGTGACCGAGCTCGCCACGAGGACGAGGGTGATCGTCAGCGCCCACGGGATGTTGAGCATGTCGTAGTGCTCCGGCCAGATGTCCGCCGACACCGAACGGTGCGTGAAGTACATGGCGAAGAGTCCGGCGAAGAACATGAGCTCGCTGGACAGCCAGACGATGGTGCCGACCGAGACGGTGTTCGGGCGGTTGACGTTCACCTGGGGGGCGCTTGGAGCAGCCGTTGTAGACGACACGTTGGCCATTATGGCCCGACTCAGGGGGGTGGTGACCACTCCGCCGGTGCGCGATTCGCAGCCGTTCCCACGGGAAGGGGAGAACTTCCGCGCCATCTCGCGGCTGCGCCTTTGGTCCCGGATCGGACACGCGTCGGCGAGCCACCCCGGTGGGCGTCCGTTTCGTCCCGTTCGTGGCCCGGCGCGGTGCCCGCCTCCGGGCGCGCCGTGACTACCATGCGGGGAGGCCCACCGTCTCTCGCGGTGTGTACCGAGCAATCTTGGAGGAGCACGATGACGCCCGCGCAGCCCGACGCCGCCACGACCACCGCCACCGACGTCGTGGACGTGCTGGTCTACAGCGACGACGTGACGACCCGTGAGCAGGTGCGTCGCGCCGTCGGCCGTCGTGCGGCGGCGGATCTGCCGCGCATCCGGTGGACGGAGGCGGCGACCCACGCCGGCGTCGTGATGAAGGCCCACGAGGGCGACTTCGACCTCCTGGTCCTCGACGGCGAGGCGGCGAAGGTCGGCGGCATGGCGGTGGCTCGTCAGCTCAAGACGGAGATGTACAAGTGCCCGCCGGTGCTCGTCCTCACCGCGCGGCCGCAGGACGCGTGGCTCGCCACCTGGGCGCAGGCCGACGCCATCGTCGAGGCACCCATCGACCCGATCACGATCCAGCAGGCGGTCGCGGACCTCCTCCGCGCGGGCGCCTCCCGATGAGTGCGGGGCCCGAGGGCGTCGAGCCGGTCGTACCCACCTGGCCCGACCTCATCACCGCGCTCGTCGCCGGTGAGCACCTGAGCGCGGCGCAGACCGGCTGGGCCATGGACCAGGTGATGTCCGGCCTGGCCAGCCCCGTCCAGCTCGCCGGCTTCCTCGTCGCGCTGCGGGCCAAGGGCGAGACGGTCGCCGAGCTCACTGGCCTCGCCGACGTCATGCTCGAGCATGCGGTGCGGGTCGACCTGCCGGATGACGTCGTCGACATCGTCGGGACCGGTGGTGACCGGGCGCGGACGGTGAACATCTCGACGATGGCCTCGCTCGTCGTCGCCGGCGCGGGCGTGCCGGTGGTCAAGCACGGCAACCGTGCGTCGAGCTCGGCCAGCGGCTCGGCCGACGTGCTCGAGGCGCTCGGGGTGCGGCTCGACATGAGCGTCCCCCAGGTCGAGGCGATCTTCCGCGAGGTCGGGATCACCTTCTGCTTCGCCCAGACCTTCCACCCCTCGTTCCGGCACACCGCCACGGCACGGCGCGAGCTCGGTGTCGGCACCGCCTTCAACGTGCTCGGCCCGCTCACCAACCCCGCCCGACCGCGGGCCGCCGCCATCGGCGTCGCCGACCGGCGCATCGCCCCGCTCGTCGCCGGTGTGCTCGCCCGACGCGGGACCCGCGGGCTCGTCTTCCGCGGCGAGGACGGCCTCGACGAGCTGACGACGACGGCGCAGAGCCGGGTCTGGGTGGTCGAGGACGGCGGGGTGACCGAGCAGCTCATCGACACCCGCGAGGCCTTCGGGCTCGCGGCGGCGGACATCGGCGACCTGCGCGGCGCGGACGCCGTCTTCAACGCCGGGGTCGCCCGGGACCTGCTCGACGGCAGGTCCGGGCCGGTCCGGGACGCCGTCCTCCTCAACTCGGCCGCCGCCCTCGTCGCCTACGGCTCGCTGCCGGGCACGGAGCCGTCCGCCGGTGACCTCGTCTCGCGGCTGCGCGCCGGGATCGAGCACGCGGCGGCCGCGATCGACGACGGTCGTGCACGCGGCGTGCTCGACCGGTGGGTGGACGCCGGCGCCCGGTTGTGACCGTTCCTCCTGCGACATGATGGACCCGGCGGGGTGACCCGCCACCGAGACGAAGGAGACCTCATGCTCACCGCGATCGTCCTCATCGACACCGACGCGGCACGCGTCCCGGAGGTCGCCCAGGAGGTGGCCGAGCTCGACGGGATCAGCGAGGTCTACTCCGTCACCGGCGACGTCGACCTCATCGCCATCGCCCGGGTGCGCCGCCACGAGGACCTCGCCGAGGTCGTCGCCGACCACGTGGGCAAGGTCGAGGGCGTGCTCAACACGCGCACCTACATCGCGTTCCAGGCCTACTCGCGGCACGACCTCGAGTCTGCCTTCGCCATCGGGCTCGGCGACTGAGTAGCCCGCCCCAGGGGCTCAGCCCCGCGGCGGCAGCGGGTACTTGGCGGCACCGTCGACGGGGCAGGCGAGTGGCTCGTCACCGGTGACGAGGTGGACGAGCCGGGTGGCCGGGTGCTCGACCCAGTCGGCGATGAGCTCGGCCTCCTCCGCGCTTGCCGCGCCCATGACCGTCTGCGGGGGAGGGACCTCCTCACCGGTGGCGACGAGCGCGTCGATCGCGGGCATCGGGTCGACGCCGCGGGGGACTGTGCACGTGCCGGCCAGCCGCCCGTACCGGACGAGTACGACCTCCCACCCGCCCGCCTCGAGCCGGCGGGCCGCGACGAGCTCCGGGCTGCGCCACAGCGGACGCAGCCGCTGGGTGCGGCGGGCGGCGGCGAGGAACGCATGGAGTCGGTCCCGCTCGACGGCAGCCTCCTCGAACCGCTGCCGGCCCGCTAGCGTGCCGATCCGCGACCGGAGCGCGGTGACGACGTGCCCCGCGGAGGAGGTGAGCCCCGCGCGGGCAGTGGCGACGACCTCCGCGTAGCTCTGGATGCTCTGGCCGCCGACACACGGCGCCCCGCAGCGGCCCATCTCCGCCAGCGCGCAGGCCCGGGCGTCCGCCCGCGGGACGACGGGGAGGCGCTGCGTGCACCGGCGCAGCGCGAAGGCCTCCTCCAACGCCTCGAGCGCCGCCTGCGCCGCGGCACGGGAGGAGAACGGCCCGACGGCGTCCTGGCTCCGGTCGGCGGGGACGCTGCGGACGATCGACAGCCGCGGGAACGGCTCGTCGGTGAGCCGGATCCACGGCCGGGGGTGCGGCCGGCGGGAGCGGCGGTTGTACGGGGGGCCGAGCTCGGCGATGAGCCGCAGCTCACGCACGGCGGCCTCGAGCTCGGTGGCGCACGGGATGGTGCGGACGTCCTGGGTGAGGTCGAGCATCTCACCGATGCGCTTGCGCTTCTCCCCGGCCGTGAAGTAGGAGCGCACCCGGCGCCGCAGGTTCACCGCCTTGCCGACGTAGAGCACCTCGCGGGCCGGACCGAGGAACTGGTAGACACCGGGGCCCGTCGGCAGGGAGTCGGCCAGGGTGGCCTTGCGGCGCCGCCGGTGAGGCACCGGGTCCGCGACGGTAGCGAGGTCCTCGAGGTGGGTGACGCCGAGCGGGGCGAGCCGGCCGAGCAGGGCGTGGAGGACGTCGACGGTGGCGCGGGCGTCGTGCAGCGCGCGGTGGTCCGGGCTCGTGGTGGCGTGGAACAGCCCGGCGAGGGTGGCGAGCTTGTGGTTCGGCGCCTCGTCCTTGGTGACGACGGTGCGTGCCAGCGCGACGGTGTCGACGACCGCGGGGGACGGCCAGGTGAGGTCGAGCCGGGCCGCCGCCGCGCGGAGGAAGCCGACGTCGAAGCGCGCGTTGTGCGCGACGAGCACCGTGGTGGGCCCGAAGCCGGCGAACTCGAGGAACAAGGGCAGCACCTCACCGATCCGGGGCGCGCCGATGAGCATGGCGTCGGTGATCCCGGTGAGGACGGTGATCATCGGCGGGACCGGCGTGCCCGGGTCGACGAGGGTCTGGAACTCCCCGAGCACCTCCCCGCCGCGCACCTTCACGGCCCCGACCTCGGTGATCTCGCACCGGGTGGGCGAGCCCCCGGTGGTCTCGAGGTCGACGACGACGAAGGTGACCTCCGACAGCGGCAGCCCGAGCTCGTCGAAGCCGACCTGCACGGGCAGGGACCCGGTCGCCGGCCCGAGCGTCAGCCGGCCGCCGGGTGCGGTGGCGAGGAGGTTGGTGGTCAC
>DAHVRG010000180.1 GCA_027322565.1 Georgenia sp. | reverse complement strand
GCGCTGCCGCGGCGCGCACCCCACCGCCCTCGTGCAGGTGCTTCAGGACACGCCCGACGGTGCTGGGCTCGATGACCACGCCGGCACTGAGGCGGACCGTCACCGGCGACGGGAACCCGGAGGGGGGCAGCTCGTCGGTGAGGTTGACGCGGGCGTCGGAACCGACGTAGTCCCGCAGCCACCGGGGGAGCTCCGCGGAGCCGGGGACCGTGACCGCCAGGTCGGTGTGCTCGGAGGCGAGGACGCTGTCGATGGTGACCTGGACGTCCTCCGGGGCGGCGCCGGCTGTCTCCAGGAGCACCCGGACCCACGGGACGGTCCACTGCCGCCCCACGTTCTGCGGGCGGAAGATCGGGATGGGCAGGAGGTTGGCGGCCAGGCCGGTCCGCTCCCGCTTGATCTCGTCACCGCGGACGGCGAAGTTCCGCGCCCCCTGGTGGTAGGCGTTGGTGTCCCAGTCCGGGACGACGAGCCCGCCGGACGTGAACGCCCGGTACCCGAACTCGGTGTCGACGATGCCCCGCAGCCCCAGCGAGGCGAAGCCGCCCGAGCGGAGGTAGAGCTCCCTGCTCACGGAGACGTCGGCGCCGACGACGGCGATGAAGGTGTCGTCGGTGTCCTTCGTCAGCCGCCCCTGCTCCCGGATGAAGTCCTCCTGCCACCCGTGCCGTTGGCTGCGGCGGCCCTCGAGGAGCTGTGGCAGGGCGTCCTCGGCGACGGCGCGGGCGACGTCGTCGGGTGTGATGCCCTCGAAGTCGACGAAGCGCTTGCGGCCGAGGACGACGGCGTTCGGCGTGACGTGGTGCCAGCGCGCGTGCGCCTCCAGGTGCGTGGCGCTCACCACCATGTCCGCGTCGAGGAACAGCACCACCGGCGCGTCCGTGCTGCGGGCGCCACGGTCCCGGGCGCGGCCGGAGCCGTGCTCCGGCGCCTCGTCGACCCGCAGCACCCGGGTGTCCGCCGGCGCGGTCGGGGGGACGGTGAGCGGGACGGCCGAGGCGTCGTCGACGACGACCACCTCGGTGAGCTCCGGCGGGTAGCTCTGCCGGCTCAGCGCGGCCAGGGTGCGGTCGAGCTCGGGTTGGCAGTCCCGGGCCGGGATGACGACGCACAGCCGCAGCTGCGGCTCCCACTCCCCGAGCGCGGGGACGGGCAGGTCGGGCCACCGCTGGCCGGGGACGGTGTGCTGCCTCATGCCGGCTGCTCCTGACGCACGAGCGCAGCGACGCGCTCGGAGATCTCCTGGGCTCGGGCGTCGAAGGTGTGCTCGCGGCGGACGAGCTCACCGAGCCGGCGGCGGGCCTCCTGCCGCTCCGGGGTGTCGGCGAGGACCGCGCGGACGAGGTCCGGCAGCTGGGCCGGGTCCTGGTAGGTGGGCACGGCGTCCCCGAAGACCTCGGGGATCTCGGGCAGGTGGTCGCTCACCATCCGAGCCTCGCACGCGGCGAGGTCGAAGAGCCGGTTGGACAGCAGGCCGTCGCGGCGCATGTCCTCCCAGTGGTCGTTGAGGACCACGCCGGCCGCGCGGTAGACGGCGGGCAGCTCGTCGTTGGGGATGTTCTCCCCCTTCCACGCACCCGGTGGGAGCAGCCCCTTCCAGCGGTACCCGTAGACGGCAGGGACGATCCCGCCGTCGAGGGCGGCGGCGACGGCCGGCCGCACCCCGCGGGCGTTGGCGACGGCGAGGACCTCGTGCACCCGCTCCGGGTCCGGCGGGCCCGGCCGGAAGCGGCGGTGGTCCGTGCACTGGAGGAGCGGGGTGGCCGGCTCGTCGAGACGGCGGCTCACCCGCTCGCACCAGCGCGGGGAGGCCCCGAAGACGGCGTCGTACTCGCGCAGCTCGGAGACGGTGACCTCGTCCGGGTGGCTGATCACCCAGATGACGTTGACGTGGGCGGGGTTCACCCGGTACGGGCCGCGGCCGCGCAGGACGAGGGTGACGTCGTCGAGGTGGGCGGTGTCGCGGTACCACGCGTCCCGGCAGTCGATGGTGACCTCGTGGCCGAGGCGTTCGAGGGAGTCCCGGAGTGCCACGGCGAAGTGCCAGTCGCCCCAGCGGCCACGGCGGGGGGCGTCCGGCGCCCCGATCTTGATCGCCCAGCGCAGCGGCCGCTCCGGGCGCTCGTGGACGAGCAGCCCGCGCAGCCCCTCCTCACCGTCCCGGGTGAAGCCGGTGAGCCGGAAACCCGCGAGGTCGGGCTCCGGTGCGGCCGTCCAGAGCTGGGCCAGCCGGTGCTCGTTGTCGGCGGTCGAGACCCACTTCGACCCGCGCGTGGTCGGGAGCTCGTCGGTCATGAGCGCGACAGCACTCGCGCCGACGACGCCGCTCGGCCGTCCGGTGTGCTCGGTGAGACGCACCGACAGCTCGGGGCCCACGTGGTCCTGGACGAACAGCGGGTCGAAGCCCTCGACCGCAAGGTGGTCGACGGCGCGGACGGCCATCGCCAGCGGGGTCACCCCGGGGACGGCGCGGGAGGTACGGAGCTCGGGGGCGTCACCCGGCAGGCCGGCGAAGAGTGGCACCGCGAAACCGTCGCGGCCGCGCATGACACCGGCCGACCACACCGTGCCCTCACGCCGGAGCACGAGCGGCTGCACCGTGCTGTACTCCGCCAGCGCCGTGACGAGCGGGGCGTCCCAGCCGGGCTCGGGGGACAGCGCGTCGGGGAGGAAGACGAGGACGTCGCCCCGGGTGGCGCAGGCACCGACGTTCCGGGCCACCTCCATGGGCAGCTCCTGGCTCAGCCGCAGCACCCGGGCACGCGGCTCGGACCACAGCATGAGCTGGAGCCGGGTCGCCTCGGCCGCGTCGAGCCGACTGTCGACGACGAGCACCTCCACCTCGCCCGTCGCGGTGCGCAGCAGCCGGCGGACCGTGCCGACGACGGTGGCGGCGTCGGAGTTGGCGACGACGACGACGGAGGTCAGGCCCTCCTCGCGGGTGGTGCCGCGGGCGGCCTCCCAGTCGACGAGGCTGCGCGGCCGGATGAGGTAGCGGTAGCTGGCCAGCTCGTCGGTGGTGATCCGGTCCGTCCCGGTCTCCCACAGGTCGTAGCGGGTGGCGACGAACGGGGCGAATGCGAAGTCGGTGACGTCGGCGAGCCGGATGAGGTAGTCCCAGTCGACGTTCCGGCGCAGCGTCTCGTCGAACCCGCCGACGGTGTCGAGCAGCGCGCGCTCGTGGAGGACGACGATGCAGTCGATGTAGTTCCGCTCGAGCAGCGCCTCCCGCGAGTAGGGCATCCCGCGGTAGCGGCGCCTCCCGCGGCCGCCCTGCTCCTCCAGTGCGGACATCGCGTAGGCGGCCCGGTGCCCGCCGCGGCGGACGAAGCGCACCATGAGCTCGAGGAAGTCCGGCTCCCAGGTGTTGTCGGAGTCCAGGTAGGCGACGTACTCCCCGGTCGCCACCGCGAGGCCGGAGTTGCGCGCGGCGGCCACCCCGCGGTTCGTCTCGTGGGTGACGACCCGGATCCGGGAGTCCTCACCGAGCTGCTCGAGGACCTGCGGCGTCTCGTCCCGGCTCCCGTCGTCGACGACGATGAGTTCCCACTGCGGGTAGGTCTGGTCGACCACCGACCGGATCGCCTCGGCGACCACGGCGGCACGGTCCTTGGTCGGCAGGACGACGCTCACGAGCGGCCGCTCCTCCAGCGGCTGTGCCCGCAGCTCGGCCTTGAGGGCGCGCTCGGCCTCGACGTCGTGGTCGGGGCGTTCGCGGGGCAGGTGCTCGTACCCGCGTGTGGCGAGGATGCTGCGGGACGTCTCCCGGGCCGCATCGAGGAACGTGGCCGGGTCGGTGAGCTCGGCCAGGTTGTGGACGGCGGGGGGCGGGGCCTCGTGCCCGGCGAGGAAGTGCCCGAGGGGACCGCCCGGGTGGCGCAGGCTCTCCGGGTGCGCCTTGGCGTGGTGGTCGGCGCGGAATCCTGGGTGGGGCGAGACCCGAGCCGCGGCGCCGACCCGGAGGTAGTGGACGAGGGCGGGTCCGCGGAGCGTGTCCGGGGTCCGCGGCTGGTCGACGTACCAGTCGGTGTCGAAGCAGGGGTGGGGGGACCGTCCCTCGCGGTGGCCCTCGGTGAGGTAGTGGGTGAGCGGGGCGGCGGCGTCCGGCACCTGCTCGCGGTACCAGGCGTCGTCGAACAGGCCGCTGCTGCGGACGAGGGCGGCCTGGTCCGCGAGCTGCCCGTACTCGGTCTCGTCCGGTGCCGGGTTGCCGGTACGCGGCAGCTGGCCGCCGAGCCGGGTGACCTCCCGCTGGAGTGCCCGGTTCTGCCGCTTGAGCTCCACCAGCTGGGCATCACGCCGGGCGATCGGTGGGATTCGGCGGACCAGGCTCTTCAGCCGCACGTGGGGACCTCCGGGGGCAGACGGGGACGATCGGGTCGACTGTACCGGGCGGCGTCCGCACGACGTACTGGCCGAACGGCGCAGCGGCTATGATTCCGACCCGGACCGGCGAGAGAACGCTTCGGACACGGAAGGATCGAGCGATCGACGTCACAGGCGAGCGACGGGCGGAGAGTCAGGAGCACCGTCCCGAGCACGCCGAGGAGGCCCGCTCCGGCGAGGTCGTCGAGCGGCATCGCCGGTCGGTGCGCAGAAGGACGCGTCGGCGGTTCACCCTCCAGCTGGGGACCCTCGTCGTCGTGCTCCTCGCGTGGTGGGCCGTGACTGCCGCCGGAGTGGTCCGCCCGCTCTACCTCCCGGGCCCCGGCGCGGTGTGGGAGGCCGCCGTCCGGGCGAACTCGTGCTACCCGGCGGGGGAGGGCAGCTCCCGCGTGCTGTGCGGCGAGCAGGGATACTTCATGTGGGAGCACCTGCTCGCGTCCTTCCGCCGCATCGGTGTGGGAGTGGGTGCGGCCGTCGTCCTCGGGCCGCTCGTGGGTTTCCTCATGGGCGCGAGCCGCTGGTTCAACGCGGTGACGGAGCCCTACCTCAACTTCCTGCGGGCCCTGCCACCTCTGGGGTACATCGGCCTGCTCATCGTCTGGTTCGGGATCGGTGACCTGTCCAAGTACTGGCTGCTCTTCCTCGCCGCCTTCCCCCCGATCGCTATCGCGACGATCAACGGCATGCGCGGGATCCAGGCGGACCGGATCCACGCGGCCGAGTCGATGGGGGCCAACCGGTGGCAGGTCGCCACCCAGGTCATGCTGCCCTCGACCCTGCCGGAGATCCTCTCCGGGATCCGGATCGCCGTCGGCTTCGCGTGGACGACGGTCGTGGCCGCCGAGCTCAACAACGGCATCCCGGGGATAGGCGGGCTCGCCTACATCGCCGGTACCCAGCTGCAGACGGCGCTGACCATCGCCTGCATCGTCGTCATCGGGCTGTGCGCCGTCGTCCTCGACACCGCGCTGCGATCCGTCACCCGACTCCTGGTCCCCTGGTACGGAAAGGCGGCATGACCGATGACCTCACTGCGGACGCGAACCTCCGGGAGGCTGGCGGCACTCGGCGCGGTCGCGCTCCTCACCCTGTCCGCATGCACGACGGCGCAGGAGGCGGCCCGCGAGGCCGAGGAGCGCGACACGACCGAGCGGGCGGGAGCCTGCCCCGTCGACGTCGACGAGACCGTGATCGCCGAGGTGAACGTCGCCTTCCAGCCCATCCCCAACGGTGACCTCGTCGTGCGCGACGAGGGTTGGCTCGAGGCGTGCCTGCCCAACGCGACGATCGAGTGGAGCCAGTTCGCCTCCGGCGGCGAAGTGGTCCAGGCCTTCGGCTCCGGGACCATCGACATCGGTCTCGTGGGGTCGAGCCCGGCGACCAAGCTCATCTCCCCGCCGCTGGACATCGCGGCCCAGGTGGTGTGGATCCACGACGTCATCGGCGACGCGGAGTCCCTCGTCACCCGCAATGGTGCGCAGAGCGTCGCGGACCTCGCCGGCGCGACCGTCGCCGTCCCCTTCGGCTCGACCGCCCATTTCTCCCTGCTCAACGCCTTCGCCGACGCCGGTCTGGACCCCGACTCGGACCTCACCCTCATCAACCTCTCGCCGGACGCCATGCTCGGTGCCTGGGAGCGCGGTGAGATCGATGCCGCGTGGGTGTGGAACCCGACGCTCGAGGTGCTCCTCGAGGACGGGACGATCGTGCTGTCCAGCGAGGACACCGCCGCCGCGGGCACACCGACCTACGACATGGCGGCGGCGACGACCACCTTCATCGAGGCACAGCCCCAGTTCATGACCGTGTGGACCGCGCTCCAGGACGAGGCGGTGCGGGTGATCCACGAGGAGCCCGAACGGGCGGCCGAGGCGATCGGCGCCCAGCTCGGGATCGACCCGGCCGAGGCGGCCGAGCAGATGGAGGGGTACGTCTACCTCCGCGCGGTCGAGCAGGCCGGGGCCGACTACTTCGGAGGAAAGCTCCCCGAGGACCTCCTCCTCACCGCCGAGTTCCTCCTCGCCCAGCGGGAGATCGAGGCCCTGGCACCCGCCGAGGTATACGAGCAGGCGGTGTACGGCGCCGCCATCGACAAGGTGGCGCCGTGACGCTCACCCTCGACCGCGTCTCGCACCGGTACGTGGGGGAGCGTGGCGACGTGGTCCACGCGGTCGCGGACACCTCGGTCACCATCCCGGACGGTCAGTTCGTCTGTGTCGTCGGACCGTCGGGCTGCGGCAAGACGACGTTGCTCAAGGTGCTTGCGGGGTTCCTGCGGCCGACCGGGGGCACCGCGAGCGTCGACGGCGAGCCGATCACGGCGCCGTCGCCCGGCCGGGGCGTGGTGTTCCAGCACCCCAACCTCTACCCGTGGCTCAGCGTGCGGAAGAACGTCGAGCTGGGACTGAGGTTCCAGGGCGTGCCGGCACGGGAACGGGCGGCGCGCAGCGTCGAGCAGCTCGAGCGGGTCGGGCTGGCGGGCTTCAGCGACCACCGCCCCTACGAGCTGTCCGGAGGCATGCAGCAGCGCGCCCAGATCGCCCGGGTCCTCACCAGCGACCCGGACGTCATCCTCATGGACGAACCGTTCGGTGCGCTCGACGCCCTGACCCGCGAGCAGCTCCAGGACGACCTCCTGGCGATCGCGCGCGAGGGACGCAAGACGATCTTCTTCATCACCCACAGCGTCGACGAGGCGATCGTCCTCGGCGACCGGGTGCTCGTCATGTCGCCCCGCCCCGGCCGGGTCGTGCTCGACCTCCCCGTCGAGATCTCCCGGCACCACGGCCGCTGGCTGGGCGGGGAGGAACTGCGCAGCAGTGCGGAGTTCCGCGAGCTGCGGGAGCAGGTCGCCGGGGCGATCGTCCGCTGACCCGACGTGACGACCACCACGGCGCCCGGGGCGGCACCCCCTGGTGGAGCGCCGACGTCCCATGTGTACGATGCTTGCGCAGATCGGCACAGCGGTCACCCGCTGTGCCGCGGTGCGGGCGGCGGGTTCGCTCCGGACGACGCACGAGACGACTGGGAGTTGTACATGACCGTGGACCTTGCCGTGGTCGGGTTGGGCTACGTGGGCCTGCCGCTGGTGTACGAGGCCGTGCACGCCGGGATGTCGGTGCGCGGCTACGACGTGAGCCAGCGCATGGTCGACGGGCTGAACCAGGGCGTCTCGCACATCGACGACCTGTCCGACGCCCAGGTCGCCGGGCTCGTCGAGCGCGGCTTCAAGGCCACGAGCGACCCGTCGGTGCTCGGTGAGGCCCAGACCGTCGTCATCTGCGTGCCCACGCCGCTGGCGGAGGACGGCGGCCCCGACCTCGGGGCGGTGCGTGCCGCGGTCACCGACATCTCCCGGTACCTGCGCGACGGCCAGCTCGTCGTCCTGGAGTCCACGACCTACCCGGGCACGACCGAGGAGATCGTCCAGCCGATCCTCGAGGCGGGCGGACTGAAAGCCGGGCGCGACTTCCATCTGGCCTTCTCCCCCGAGCGCATCGATCCGGGCAACGAGACGTTCGGTGCCAAGAACACCCCCAAGGTGGTCGGCGGTGTGACGCCGGAGTCCACTGAGGCTGCCGCCGCGTTCTACAGCAAGGTCGTGGACACCGTCGTGCGGACCAAGGGTCCGCGTGAGGCGGAGATGGCCAAGCTGCTGGAGAACACCTACCGGCACATCAATATCGCGCTGGTCAATGAGATGGCCCGGTTCTGCCACGAGTTGGGGATTGACCTGTGGGATGTGATCGATGCGGCCAAGACCAAGCCGTTCGGGTTCCAGGCGTTCTACCCCGGCCCGGGCGTGGGTGGGCACTGCATCCCGATCGACCCGAACTACCTGTCCTACAACGTGCGCTCACGTCTGGGGTATCCGTTCCGGTTCGTGGAGCTGGCCCAGGAGATCAACGCCACGATGCCGGCCTATGTGGTCAAGCGGGCCCAGGACATCCTGAACGAGGACGGTAAGGCGATGAAGGGGGCCAAGGTGCTGCTGTTGGGGGTGACCTACAAGCCCAACATTGCCGATCAGCGCGAGTCGCCGGCAGTCCCGGTGG
>DAHVRG010000130.1 GCA_027322565.1 Georgenia sp. | reverse complement strand
CCGCCGGCGCCAGTCGAAGAACTGGTCCCTCTTCCTGCTCTTCGCCGGGCCGAACATCCTCCTCATCCTCGCCTTCATCTACTACCCGCTCATCAGCAACATCTACTACTCGACGCTCGACGGGCGGCTCGGTTCCCCGCGGGCGACCCCGGTGGGCCTGGACAACTACGTCCGCTTCTTCACCTCGCCCAACGGGCTCGAGGTCTGGCGGGTCACCGGCATCTTCACCGCCGGGGCGGTCATCGGGTCGATGGTGCTCGGCCTGCTCATCGCGCTCGTCCTCAACAAGAAGATCCCCGGACGAACGGTCGCGCGCACCGCTGTCTTCTCGCCCTACGTGCTCTCCGGTGTCGGTGTCGCGATGGTGTGGAACTTCATCTTCGACCCGAGCACCGGCGCCCTGCGGCACATCCTCGGCTTCTTCGGGCTGCAGTCCCCGGAGTGGTACCTCGACGAGAACTGGGCGCTGGCGATGGTCATCATCGTCTACGTCTGGAAGAACCTCGGCTACTGCGCGGTGGTCTTCCTCGCCGGGCTGCAGTCGGTCCCACAGGACCTCATCGAGGCGGCGACGCTGGACCGGGCCGGGCCGGTGCGGCGCTTCTTCTCCATCGTGCTGCCGCTGCTCACGCCCACGGTCTTCTTCCTCTTCGTCACGAACATCATCTTCTCGATGACGAACGCCTTCGACATCCTGCGGACGATGACACCCACCGGTCACGGGACGAACACGATCATCTTCGAGATCTACCTCCAGTCCTTCGGCGCCTACCAGCGGGCCGGGTACTCGGCCGCGATCGCCGTCGTCCTCTTCCTCACGCTGTTCCTCATCACCGCGGTGCAGCTGCGGTACGTCGAGAGGAAGGTGCACTACCAGTGACCGAACCCGCGGTGGTCAGCCCGGTGACCGGGGCCGGCGGGATCGCGCCGCGCCCCAAGGAGCGGCGCACCGGCGACTGGGCCAAGGCGTTCGCGCCGCGGAACCTCGCCGACACGCTGCTCGCCGGCTACCTGCCGATCCTTCTCGCGCTGCTCATCATCGTGCTCCCGCTCGCGTGGATGATCCTGTCGAGCTTCAAGCCGCCGAGCGAGATCCTCACGCTCAACCCGACGCTGCTGCCCCAGGAGCCGACGCTCGACAACTACGCCGCGGTGGCCGAGCGGGTCCCGCTGCTCACCGTGCTCCGCAACAGCGTCATCGTCACGGCCGTCGGAGCCTCGATCAAGGTCCTGCTCGCGGTGACGACGGCCTACGCGCTGGTGTTCATCCGGGTCCGCGGCGCCAACCTCATCTTCCTCGGGATCCTCGTCGCGCTCATGGTGCCGCCCGAGGTGTCGATGCTGCCGAACTACCTGACGATCTCCTCGCTGGGCGGCCGCAACACGCTGTGGGGCATCATCCTGCCCGGACTCGGGACGGCGTTCGGCACCTTCCTCCTGCGGCAGCACTTCAAGGCCCTGCCCCGGGAGATCTTCGAGGCCGCCGAGCTCGACGGCGCCGGCCACCTGCGCAAGCTCTTCCAGATCGCCGTCCCCGTGTCGGTACCGGCCATCGCGACCGTGGCGCTGGTGACCATCGTCAACGAGTGGAACAACTTCCTGTGGCCGCTCATCATCATCGACTCGCCGGACAAGATGACCCTGCCGGTCGGGCTGAACCTGCTGCAGTCCATCGAGTCGCAGACCGGCAGCTACGGCATCCTCATGGCCGGCGCGGTCATGGTCATCGTCCCGGTCCTGGTGATCTTCGCGGCGCTGCAGCGCTACGTCGTCGCAGGCCTCACCCAGGGCGCCGTGAAGTGACGCCGGCCCTCCCACCCGATCCCCCCCCGTCCTGCCTACGTCCGACTACTGAAGGAGCACACACATGAGGACACCACTTGCCCGCACGGTCCGCCGCGCGGCGGTGCTGGGCGTCGCGGCGCTCGCCCTGAGCGCCTGCGGCCCGGACACGAGCGGTGGCTCGAGCGACGACGACGGTGACGGCGGCAGCGACGTCGACGTCGCCGACGTCGAGCCCGCCGACGAGATCACCTTCTGGACCAACCACCCCGGCGGCTCGCAGGACGTGGAGAACGAGCTCATCGAGGCCTTCACCGCGGAGACCGGGATCACGGTCAACGTCGTGACCTCCGGGGCGAACTACGAGGAGACCTCCCAGCGCTTCCAGACGTCGCAGGGCAGTGCGGAGGTCGACGTCATCGTCCTGTCCGACGCGACCTGGTTCCCCAACTACCTCAACGACGCGCTCACCCCCGTGGACGACCTCCTCGCGGCGGCCGAGGTGGACACCTCCGGCTACGTCGCGGCGCTGTACGAGGACTACCTCTACGAGGGGCAGCACTACGGCGTGCCCTACGCCCGCTCGACACCGCTCTTCTACTACAACGTCGACCACTACGAGCAGGCCGGCATCGAGGCCCCGCCCGAGACGTGGGAGGAGGTCGCCGAGGTCTCCCAGCGCCTGATGGAGGCCGGGGTTGCCGAGTCCGCCTTCGCGTTCCCGCCGCAGGACGAGTACCCGGCGTGGTGGATGCAGAACATCGTCTGGGGCTACGGCGGAGCCTGGTCCGACGAGTGGGACTTCTCCCCGGTGGCCACCCCGGAGACGGTCGAGGCGCTGGAGTTCGCCCAGGCCGCGGTCGGCGACTGGGCCTCGGTCGCCTCGGGCAACCCGGCGGACAACTTCGCCTCCGGTGCCGCGAGCCAGATCGTCCAGTCGACCGGCTCCCTCGGCGGCATCCTCGACAGCGCCACCTTCGAGGTGGGCACCGCCTTCCTCCCCGGTGGCCCGGCCGCCGAGGGTGAGACCCCGACCGGTGGCGCCGGCCTCATGATCGCCGCCGACAGCACCCCGGAGCGTCAGCTCGCCGCGGCGATGTTCATGGGCTTCATGACCAGCCCGGAGTCGACCGCGAAGTTCTCAGCCGCGACCGGCTACATGCCGGTGCACACGGAGGCGGACATGTCGGACGTCTACGCCGAGACGCCGCAGTTCGAGACCGCGGTCGAACAGCTGAGCCGGGCGCGGGTGCAGGACTTCGCCCGGGTCTTCGTGCCGGGCGGTGACCTGCTGCTCTCGCAGACCCTGCAGCGCATCCTCACCTCCGACGTCGATGTGGCGGAGGAGATGGCCTCGGTGCAGACCGAGCTGGAGAGCCTGTACGAGTCGGACCTCGCCGCAGAGGTGGAGGGCTGACCCCGGGGGCTGACACTCCGTAGCGCCTGCGCCCGACGCCGAGGCGGACCCGCGGGTCCGCCTCGGCTTGGCGTCTCCACAGCGCATGTCGACCGCTGCTGCGGTGTCAGACGCCGGGTGAAGGCGCATCTGCGGCGCTACCATCGGCACCATGCCGCAGTTTCGGATCGGTCAGGCGGCGTCGCTCCTCGGGGTCAGCGACGACACGGTGCGCCGCTGGGTGGACGACGGCCGCCTGGCGGCGCGGCGCGACGACGCCGGGCGGATGGTCGTGGACGGCGCCGAGCTCGCCCGCTTCGCCCAGGAGCTCGCCGAGCGGCGGCGGCTGCCGGAGGTCGGCGGCGTCTCGACCTCGGCGCGCAACCGGTTCACCGGCCTGGTCACCCGGGTGCTGCGCGACGGCGTCATGGCCCAGGTCGACCTCCAGTGCGGACCGTTCCGCGTCGTCTCCCTCATGAGCGCCGAGGCGGTCGAGGAGCTCGGGCTGACGCCGGGCTCGCTCGCCTCCGCCGTCGTCAAGGCGACGACCGTCGTCGTCGAGGCACCGCAGGAGGGTACGTGAGGCGGCGGCTGCCCGTGGGTGCCGCCTGCGCCGTGACGCTCACCCTCGCGCTCGCCGGGTGCGGCGCGGGCGGTGAGGGCGAGCGCCTCACCGTCTTCGCGGCGTCCTCGCTCGGCGGCCCGTTCAGCGTGCTCGGCGTCCGGTTCGCCGAGGAGCACCCGGACGTGGAGCTGACCTTCTCCTGGGCCGGGTCCTCCGACCTCGTCGCCCAGGTCACCGCGGGCGCCCCGGCGGACGTGCTGGCCACGGCCGACGAGCGGACGATGGCCGACGCCGTCGCGGCGGGGGTGGTCTCCAGCGAGCCCGTCGTGGTGGCGGAGAACTCGCTCGCGCTCATCACCCCGGCCGGGAACCCCGCCGGGGTGACCGGGCTGGACGAGAGCCTGGAGGGCGCGGAACTCGTCGTCTGCGCCCCGCAGGTCCCCTGCGGGGCGGCGACGCTCGAGCTGGCCGAGCGGCTCGGCGTCACCCTCGCGCCGGTGAGCGAGGAGGGCAGCGTGACCGACGTACGCGCCAAGGTGACCTCCGGTGCGGCCGATGCGGGCGTCGTGTACGCGACCGACGCCGCCCTGGTGGCGGACGCCGTCGACGTCGTGCCCGTGCCCGGGGCCGAGGACGTCGTCAACCGGTACCCGGTGGCCGTCGTCGCGGGCGGACCCTCCCCGGAGCTCGCCGAGGCGTGGCTGGAGCTGGTCAGCGGACCCGAGGGCCGGGCCGCCTTCCGGGACGCCGGGTTCGAGGTGCCGTGAGGACCCGTCCGGCGACCGAGCCGGTGGGGCTGCCGCGGTGGCTGCTAATGCCCGCCGCCGCCGGTGTGCTGCTCGTCGCCGTCCCGGTCGTGGCGTTGCTCCTGCGGGTGCCGTGGGGCGAGCTGCCGCGGCTGCTCGCCTCCGAGGCGTCCCTCGCCGCCCTCGGGCTCAGCCTGCGGACGTCGGTGGCCGCAACCGCGCTGGCGGCGGTGCTCGGCGTGCCGCTCGCGCTCGTCCTCGCCTGGGCCCGGCCCCCGCTCGTGCGGGTGGTCCGCACCGTCGTGCTGCTGCCGCTCGTCCTGCCGCCGGTCGTCTCCGGGCTCGCGCTGCTCACGACGTTCGGGCGCCGCGGGCTGCTCGGGCGACACCTCGAGGTGCTCGGGCTCGACATCGCCTTCTCGACCACGGCGGTCGTGCTGGCCCAGACCTTCGTCGCGCTGCCCTTCCTCGTCCTCTCCGTCGAGGGGGCGGCGCGGTCCACCGGCCGCCGCCACGAGGTGGTCGCGGCCGGCCTGGGTGCCCGGCCCACCACGGTGCTGCGCCGGGTGACGCTCCCGCTGCTCGCCCCCGCCCTCGGCTCGGGGACGGCGCTCGCCTTCGCCCGCTGCCTCGGCGAGTTCGGCGCCACGCTGACCTTCGCCGGGTCGCTCCAGGGCGTGACCCGCACCCTGCCGCTGGAGATCTACCTGCAGCGGGAGGCCGACCCGGACGCCGCGGTGGCGCTGGCACTCGTGCTCGTCGTGCTCGCCGCCGTCGTCGTCCTGTTCACCCAGCGACCCGCCCGGTCCGGAGGCCGGGGGCGGCGCACCGACGGCGGTTCGGTGTGAGCGCGCTGGTGCTCCGGGCGGCGGTCCCCGAGCGCGGGGTGGAGCTCGACGTCGAGATCGCCGCGGGGCGGGTGACCGCGCTCGTCGGGGCGAACGGAGCCGGGAAGTCCACCGCCGTCGCCCTGGCCGCGGGGACGCTGCGCCCGGGCGCGGGGGAGGTGTGGGTCGGGGGACGGCCGGTCGCCGGACCCGGGTCCTGGGTTCCGCCGCATGCCCGCCGCATCTCCCTGCTCGCCCAGGAGCCTTTGCTCCTGCCGCACCTCGACGTGCTGGCCAACGTCGCGTTCGGTCCCCGCGCCCGCGGGCTGCGCCGGCGCGCTGCCGAACACGTCGCCCGCGAGCGGCTCGCGGAGGTGGGCGCCGCGGGGCTGGCCGCGCGGCGGCCGCGTGAGCTGTCCGGCGGGCAGGCCCAGCGGGTGGCGCTCGCACGCGCCCTGGCACCGGACCCCGAGCTGCTCCTCCTCGACGAGCCGCTCACTGCGCTCGACGTCGCCGCCGCCGCCGAGCTGCGCCAGGTGCTGCGCCGCGTGCTCCGCGACGCCGCCCGCTCCGCCGTCGTCGTCACCCACGACCTGCTCGACGTCCTCGCCGTGGCTCATGACGTCGTCGTCCTCGAGGACGGCCGGGTGGTCGAGCAGGGGGCGACGACGGAGGTGCTCACCCGCCCGCGGTCGGGCTTCGCCGCGCGGCTGGCGGGGGTCAACCTCGTCATCGGGCAGGTTGACGGGCCGCCCGCGGTCCGGGCGGGCGGCGACGTCGTCCACGGCGTGGCCGCGAGCCCGGGCACCGCGGGGGAGGGGCGGGCGGCGGCGAGCTTCCCGCCGCGCGCCGTCGCCGTCTACCGGACGCCACCGGGAGGTAGCCCGCGCAACGCGCTGGCGGTTCGGGTAGCCGGGCTCGAGCAGCAGGGGGCCCTGGTCCGGGTGCGCGGCGAGACGCCGTCGGGCAACCGGCTCGCGGCCGACGTCACCCCTGCGGCGCTCGCCTCCCTCGGCGTCGCCGTCGGTGAGACCGTGACCTTCGTCGTCAAGGCCGCCGAGGTCGAGATCTACCCCGCCTGACCACCACCTCCCTTCCGCCGACAGCTCACTTCCTGACACGGCGCAGGTCCCAGCGCAGTCCCCTCTTGCGTCGACAGCTCACTTCCTGACGCGGCGCAGGTCCCAGCGCCGTCCCCTCTGCGTCGACAGCTCACTTCTTTGCAGCGGTGCTCCACAGCGTCGCTGGTGACGTGCCCCGTCCACGGAGGACGCCGCCCCGCGGCCTGCACGGTCCTCACCGCGCCATCGTGGGCCGATGACGACGACGCTCACCGACGCACCGTTCACACGCCGCACCGCTGAGGAACGGGGGATGGACGACCGCGACCTGCGCGAGCTGTGTGCGGCCGGCGAGCTCATCCGCCCGAGCAAGGGCCTGTATGTCCCGGCCCACCTCGCGGACGACCCCGCGACGCGCGCCGCCGCCCTCCGGCTCGTGCTCCCCGCTGGAGCCGCGGTCGCCCGCGAGACCGCCGCCTGGCTCATCGGCGTGGACGTGCGCCCGCCCGGCCGATGGCAGGCACCACCGCTGCTGGAGTGCCTCGTCCCGCTCGGCGCCGTCCGGCCCCGCCGCCCCGACATCAACGCCTTCATCAGCGACCTGCCGACCGACGACGTCGTCGACGTCGGCGGCATCCCGTGTACGTCCCCCGCCCGCACAGCGCTCGACCTCGCCCGCTACCGCCCGCGCTTCATCGGGCTCGCTGCCGTCGACGCACTGACGCACGCGGGCCTGACCTCCGTCGCGCAGCTGGAGCACGCCCTGCAGCCCCTCAAGGGACACCGGTTCGTCAGACGCGCCCGCGACGTCGTCGACCTGTGCGAGCCGCTGACCGAGTCGGTCGGCGAGTCGTGGACCCGCCTCCGCCTGGTCGAGGCGGGCTTCCCACGCCCGGAGATCCAGATCAGCCTCCGGGACCAGCGCGGCTTGGAGGTCTACCGGCTCGACATGGGGTTCGTCGAGGAGAAGATCGCGATGGAGTACGACGGCGTCGCCCACCACCTCCGCACGCCGCAGCAGCGTTCACACGACGACGAGCAGCGGGCTCACATCTTCTGCGGCTGGGGCTGGCGCACCGTGGCGGCCACGGCGCAGGACGTCCTCGGCGCTCGCCCACTGCTCGAGGGCACCCTCATGGAGCTCCTGGGAGTCTCCTTCGAGGTCCGTCGCCGCCCGTGGGAGTGACCGGAGCCGCAACCTCCACCGATCTCCCAGGAAACTTCCAGCCTTCGCCCACACACTGGTGCCATGTCGCAGACCCAGGCACGCCTTCTCGTCGTGGACGACGAGCCGAACATCCGCGAGCTGCTCACGACGTCGCTGCGCTTCGCCGGGTTCGAGGTTGTGGCGGCGGCGGACGGGAACGAGGCGGTCCGCCTGGCCGTCGAGGCGGATCCGGACCTCATCGTGCTCGACGTCATGCTGCCCGACATGGACGGCTTCACCGTCACCCGGCGGCTGCGCGACTCGGGGCACCACACACCGGTCCTCTTCCTCACCGCGCGTGACGACATGTCCGACAAGGTCACCGGCCTGACTGTCGGTGGCGACGACTACGTGACGAAGCCCTTCTCATTGGAGGAGGTGGTCGCCCGTATCCGCGCGATCCTGCGTCGCACCCAACCTCAGGAGCCCGACGACGCGGTGCTGCGCTACGCCGACCTCGAGCTCGACGAGGACGCGCATGAGGTCCGGCGCGCCGGTCGGGTCATCGACCTCTCGCCGACCGAGTTCAAGCTGCTCCGGTACCTCATGGTCAACGCCGGGCGGGTGCTCTCCAAGGCACAGATCCTCGACCACGTGTGGGAGTACGACTGGGGTGGGGACGGCGCCATCGTCGAGTCCTACATCTCCTACCTGCGCCGGAAGATCGACGGGCGCGGGAGCGACGGGGACAAGCCGGTGCCGCTCATCCACACCCGGCGCGGGGTCGGCTACATGCTTCGGGACCCCTCGAGCGCTCGATGACGCTACGTGAACGCTGGGCGGCGGTGTCGTTGCGGGGGCGCCTCGTCCTGCTCTTCGTCCTCCTCCTGGGACTGGGCCTCACGGTCGCCGGGACGACGACGGGCACGCTCCTGCGCAGCTACCTGCTCGCCCAGACCGACGAGCAGATCGCGACGACCGCACGGAACATCGACGTCGACACGCTCGAGCGGCTGCGGCGCGGAGCCGACGCCGGCATGCCGAGCGACTACTTCCTGCGGCTGAGCTTCCCCCGGGAGACCCGGGACATCGCCGTCTCGTGGACCGTCGAGAACTTCGGGGTCCCCCGTCTCCCGGACTCCGTCGACCAGCCCGGGCAGGGGTACACGGTCGACAGCAGCGTCCCGGGCGCGCGGTGGCGCGCGGTGACCTACATCGTCCAGGACGCCGCACCGGGTACGACGATGACGGTCGCGCTCCCGCTGGCGGGCGCGGACGAGACGTTCTCCCAGCTCGTCGATGCGACCGTCGTCAGCGGGCTTTGCATCGTCCTGCTCGGTGCGGCGCTGAGCTGGTTCGCGGTCCACCGCGCCCTACGCCCGCTGCGCCGGATCGAGCACACAGCAGGGGCGATCGCCGCGGGAGACCTCTCCCAGCGGGTGCCGATGTCGAGCCCACGCACGGAGGTCGGTCGGCTGTCGGAGTCGCTCAACACGATGCTGGCGCAGATCGAGCGCGCCTTCGCGGCACAGGCGGCCTCCGAGAGGAGGATGCGTCGCTTCGTCTCCGACGCCAGCCACGAGCTCCGCACCCCGCTCGCGACCGTGCGCGGTTACGGCGAGCTGTACCGGATGGGCGCCGTCGGGCAGGACGAGCTGCCCACCGCGATGGCCCGCATTGAGAGCGAAGCCCGACGCATGGGCGGGCTCGTCACCGACCTCCTCCAGCTCGCCCGGCTCGACGAGGGCCGCGAGCTCGCGCGCCGGCCGGTCGACCTCACCGTGCTCGCGAACGACGCCGTCACCGACCTGCGCGCCCTCGACCCGGAGCGCGCGACGACACTCCTTCCCCTCACCGACCCACCGGCGCCACCTGGCGCCACGACGGTCATCGGTGACGAGGACGCCCTGCGGCAGGTGCTCGCCAACCTCACCGGCAACGTCATCCGCCACACGCCCGCGGGCAGCCCGGTCGAGATCGGCGTCGGGCGCGTCGAGGACACCGTCGTCGTCGAGGTCCGTGACCACGGGGCGGGCATATCGCCGGAGCATGCGGAGCGGGTCTTCGAGCGCTTCTACCG
>DAHVRG010000116.1 GCA_027322565.1 Georgenia sp. | reverse complement strand
GATCAGCTTCGTCGGCCTCGTCGTCCCCCACGCGGTCCGCCTGCTCATCGGGGCCAAGCACGCCCTGCTCCTGCCGATCTCGGTCGTGTGCGGGGCCCTGTTCCTCGTGCTGGCCGACACCGCGGCCCGAGCGGTGTCCGTCTCGCTCGTCGTGCAGACCGGTGCGGTGTGCGCCATGGTCGGTGCTCCCGTCTTCCTTGCCCTCCTGCTCTCCCGGAGGCGGGTGTGAGCACGCTCGTCCTCGACCACCTCGTCGCGCACCGGGGCCACCCGCTCTTCGAGCCGGTGAGCACGGTCCTTCCGCCGGGCACCCTGCTCGGGCTCGTCGGTCCCAACGGGGCGGGCAAGTCCAGTCTCCTGTCCGCCGTCGTCGGCAACGGCGTGACGGCGACCGGGACGGTCCACTACGCCGGGGCCGACCTGCACCGGATGCGTCCCCGCCGCCTGGCCCAGGTGCTCGCGTACATGACCCAGGACAGCTACGCGCCCAACGAGCTGCGGGTGCGGGACGTCGTCGCGGTCGGCGCGCGTGCCACGCCGAGCCGGGACCCGGTCGAGGAGCGGGTGCACGCCGCGCTCGAGCGGCTGGAGATCGACGGTCTCGCCGACCGCAGCTACGCGCGCCTGTCCGGCGGTGAGCGCCAGCTCGTCCAGGTGGCCCGCGTCGTCGCACAGGACACCCCCGTCATGTTCCTCGACGAGCCGACGTCCGCCCTCGACCTCGGCCACCAGCTCACCGTGATGCACGTCCTGCGCGAGCGTGCCTCCGCCGGGCGCATCGTCGTCGTGACCATGCACGACCTCACCCAGGCGCTGCGGTGGGCGGACCGCGTCGCGGTCGTCGCCGACGGCCGCGTGCGCTTCGGGCCGCCCACCGAGGTCATCACGCCCGAGCTCATCCGTCGGGTCTACGGCGTCACCGCGGAGGTGTTCGACTCCCCGAGCGGGTCACCGACCCTCAGCCTCGTGCGCCCCTCGTGCCCTACGGCCACGAGCTTCACCCACCGCCGCCCCGTCGCGGCACGACCCTGAGAGGCCTTCCTTGCGTCACCGTCTCCTCCTGCCCGTCGCCGCCCTCCTGGCCCTCGCGGGCTGCTCCGCCGCGCCGTCGGCCGAACCCGCGGCCGGGGCCACCACCGCCGAGACCGCGGACTTCCCGCGCACGGTCAGCGTCCCCGCCGGACACGAGCTGCCGGCCGACGAACTGCGGCTGGAGAGCGAGCCCGAGCGGGTGGCAGCACTCACCTACGAGACCGCCGCCGTCGTCGCCGAGCTCGGTGCCGCCGACCGGCTCGTCCTCGTACCCGAGGGCGCCACCAACCCCGTCCTGTCGAACCACCCGGAGACGATGGCCGCGGTCGAGAGCCACGTGCCCTCCGAGAGCAGCGTCGACGCGGAGGCGGTCATCGCCACCGACCCGGACCTCGTCGTCCTCAACGACCGCCACGGGCTGGAGGAGGGGGTCGGCCGCGTCCTCGAGGGGGCCGGCATCCCGGTGCTCGTCCTCCCGAACACGTGGTCCTCCGTGGCCGACATGACGACGAACATCGAGCTCGTCGGCCGGGCGCTCGGGCTGGAGGACGACGCCGCCGCGCTCGCGGAGGAGATCACCACCGGGCTCGCCGACGATTCCGACGACGCCGGTCCCCGTGTCCTCGTGCTGAGCAACCAGGCCGGGCGGCCCTTCGTCACCACCGGTGGGGCGTTCCCGCTCGAGATCCTCCGGCTCGCCGGCGCTCGGGACGCCAGCGAGGTGCTCGGCATGCCCCGCACCGGTCCGATCTCCGCCGAGCAGGTCCTCGCCGCCGACCCGGACCGGATCCTGCTCGTCGACATGAACGGGTCCGGTGAGGCGATCTTCCAGCCGCTGCTGGACAACCCGGCCGTCGCCGACCTGCCCGCCGTCGCGGAGCACGAAGTGCTGCTCGTCGAGGGCAGGCAACTGCAGGCGCTCGGACTGACGAGCACGGTCGAGGGACGCGAGCTCATCGTCGAGTGGATCGCCAGGTGAGCGGTCGGCGCCTTCCTATACTGTCGGCGACGACTGACGACCGAAGGAGCCCGGGCGTGGGAGCGAGCAGCGGCACGGAGCGTGCGCGCAGGACGCTGGCCTACCTGCGTCGCCAGATCACCACCGGCGAGTGGGCGGTGGGGACCCGCATCCCCATCGAGCCGGAGCTCGCCGAGACGCTCGGCGTCGGCCGCTCGACCATCCGCGAGGCGGTGCGCTCGCTGGCGAGCATCGGCATGCTCGAGACCCTCCCGGGGCGCGGAACCTTCGTGCGGTCCAGCACCCCCACGAGCGCGGTGCTCTCGGAGTTCCTCACCGCGTACACCCTCGAGGAGCTGCTCAGCTACCGGCGGGCACTGGAGGTCGAGGCGGCCCAGCAGGCCGCCCTGCACCGCACCGAGGAGGACGTCGCCGCGCTCGAGGCCGCCGTGGCCGAACCCGTGCATCGCGCGCACTGCCCGGCCCACGGAGGTCCCGAGACCGTCGCCGAGCTCGCCGCGCGGTTCCACTACCTGCTCTTCGACGCCGCGAAGAACCGGCTGCTCGCGTCGTTGTACGCCGGGATCACCGAGAAGCTCGCGGCACCGGCCCACGCCGAACGGCTCCGGCACGCGGGCGACGCCGCACAGATGCAGGACGAGCACGAGCGCATCGTCGACGCCGTGCGCCGCGGCGACTTCATCGACGCCGTGCACGCCATGGCGGACCACATGGACAACGACCTCGTCATCATCACCCCCGACGACGAGGTCATCCCGCCGCTGCGCCGGTCCCCGGGCGACCTCGAACGGATCGAGGCCGCCCGGTCACAGGTGCGGGACCGCGCCGTCGGCTGACCGGCCGGGCGGTCGACCGCCCGGTGGTCCCGGGTTCAGTCGGCGGTGAAGAAGACGGTGTTGCCGTCCCAACCGGCGCGCAGGGTCCACAGGCCCGGTGCGCCCTCCGGCACCTCGACGCAGACGTTGCCCTCCGCGGACCCACCCTCGTAGAGCGCGTCGACGTCCATGAGGTCGTCGGGGATGACCCCGCAGCGGCCGGTGTAAGTGCGGGCGTCGTCACCGACGAACTCGACCGTGAGCTCGAGCCACGGCACGGCGGAGTCGGCACCGACGTAGGTGACCGACAGGGGGACGAGGTGGTACTCCATCCCGTCGGCCGGCGGGTCGTTGAAGGAGTTGCGCTCCCGGATCTCCGCCCACCCCTCGCGCGGCTCCCCGAGCGACACCTCCCACTCGCTGTTGGCGACGACGGTGCCGATGGGGTACGGGTTGCTGCGGCTGCCCTCCTCCCCAGCGGCGGGTGCGTCCGGGTCCTCCGGCTCGGGGTCCGCCGTCTCCGGACCGTCGGTGGGGTCGGGGTCGCCTGCGGGGGTCGGGTCACCGCCGGCCGGTGCCGCCGTGGCAGCGGGTCGGTCGGGTGACGGGTGGTCCGCGGTAGGCGCGGGGTCGTCGCCGCCGAGCCCCCCAAGGACGAGACCCACGACGAGCCCGACGACCCCGGTTCCCGTGGCGAGGGCGCCGGCCTGCCAGCCCTTGATGCCCCGCTTCGGCTCCGCCGGCGACGTCGGACCGAGAGCGTCCGGTGCCCGGTACGGGTCCGACGGGGAACCCCCGTACGGGTCCGACGGCACGGCTCCGTACGGGCTCGGCGGAGGCGGGACCGGGCTGCCGGCCGGCGGCGGTGCGTAGGGGTTGGTGCCGCCGGCCGGCTGGGGTGGAGGGTACGAGCCGGGCGTGCCCGGGCTCGGCGGGTGCGTCATCTCTTGCTCCTTGTGACGGGTCTGGCCGTCCCATTCATACCAACGGCTGCCGACACCCCGGCCTTCTCGTCCGTGGGGCTCTCAGCGCAGTCACATGGAGCGCACGCTGGACGCCGGCGCAGGTCCGTCGCCGTGTTGCCCGCGTCGGTCGCCTCACACGTCGCCGCGACCGGGCCGGCGACGTCGTCGGAGGCGGAGACCGGGAAGCTGACGCGGGCCCCGTCGGACGACGTGGCGGTGACGTCGAGGCGCTCCGGGACGTCGAGCACCGGCGCCTCGGTGTCCCCACCACCGACGACGGCCAACCCGTGGCCGTTCCCCGCCGCGATACCGGAGACACCGGCCAGGTCGGCGTCTCCTCGTCCCAGCCCACGGGTCGCTCCCAGAGGCTGCGGTGGCGGTATCCGCCACAGCGCCGGCGCCCACGCGTCCGCGTATCGTCGGGTAGGTGAGCACCCAGGCCCCTGCGCAGCCGCGTCTCGGCGGCGGCTTCGCCCGCGAGCTGCCCGAGCTCGGCGTGCCCTGGCGCGCGGCCGACGTCCCGGAGCCGCAGTTGCTCGTCCTCAACGAGCCGCTCGCCCACGAGCTCGGCCTGCGCCCGGAGTGGCTGCGCTCCCCGGACGGGCTCGGCCTCCTCACCGGCACCGTCCTCCCGGAGGGCGCCAGCCC
>DAHVRG010000114.1 GCA_027322565.1 Georgenia sp. | reverse complement strand
TCACCGTGTGGGTGGACCTCCACCCCGCCGTCGTCGGCTCCCACATGCTCATCTCGCTCAGCCTCGTCGCGGTCTCGACCTACCTGCTGACCCGGCTCGCCGCCCCCGACATTTTCGCCCGTCCGGCGACGTCGGCCCGTCTGCGCGCCGTCGGCGGCGTCACGGTGGTGGTGGGGGTCGTCCTCCTCGTCCTGGGCGTCATCACCACCGGTGCCGGCCCGCACTCCGGGGACGCCACCGAGCCCTACCGGTGGGCGCTGGACCCGGCCTCCATCTCCCGGCTGCACGCACTGGCGGTGTGGGCGTTCGTCGTCCTCGTCGTCGTCGGTCTGCTCCTCGCCCGCCACGAACGCAACGCGGCGGTGCTGCGCTCGTGGGGCGGGCTGCTCCTCGTCACCCTGCTCCAGGGCGTCATCGGGTACGTCCAGTACTTCACCGGTCTGCCCGAGCTGCTCGTCGGGGTGCACATGCTCGGCTCGGCGCTCACCGTCGTCGCGCTGGTGTACGCCCTGGTGTCCCTGCACACCCGCCTGCCGGCGTCGGGCCACGCGCAGCAGACCACCTCCGCGTAGCGGCATGACGGGGGACGTCGACCTCGCCACGGCAGTCCGGTCGGTGGTCCGTTCGGCGCCCGGCGACGCCGACCGCGCCGCCGCGCAGCAGCGGTACATGCGCTCGTCGCTGCCCTTCCACGGGCTTGCCGTGCCCACCGTGCGGGCCCTCGTCCGCGGGGTCACCCGGGAGCTGCCGAGGCCCGGCTACGCGCAGTGGGCCACGGCCGTGCGGACGCTGTGGGACACCGCCGAGCTCCGCGAGGAGCGGTACGCCGCCCTCGGGGTGGCGCGGAGCGTCCCCGCACACGCCCGAGCGGAGCAGTCGCTCCCCCTCTACCGGCACCTCGTCGTTACCGGCGCCTGGTGGGACCTCGTGGACGAGACCGCCGCCCACCTCGTCGGCGCCGTGCTCCGCGCCCACCCGGCCACGGCGGACACCCTGCGGCGGTGGGCCTGCGAGGACGACCGCTGGCTGCGCCGGACCGCCATCCTCGCCCAGCTGCGCTCCCGGGCGGCCACCGACCGCGGGCTCCTCACCGACGTCATCGAGCCGAGCCTCGGGCACCCGGACTTCTTCGTCCGCAAGGCGATCGGCTGGTCCCTCCGCCAGTACGCCCACGTGGACGACGACGCCGCCGCCTGGGTCCGCGCTGTCGTCGAGGGGTACGGCGACCGGCTCTCCCCGCTCTCCCGCCGCGAGGCGCTGCGCTGACCGAGGGCGGGAAGCGGAGCGGTCGGTGGCTCCGCCCCGTCGGGGCCGCCGCCCATCGGGCGACGGCCCCGAGCGGTCCGGCCGGTGCTCAGCCGGTGACCGTCCTCCCCCGACGGACCCGGACCGCGGCACCACCGGCCGCGAGGAGCACCACGACGAGGAGGACCGCTCCGGCCAGCTCGGCCCCGGTGACCGGGAGCGGGCCGCTGCCCCCTCCGGCCGCAGCGTCGATCCCGCTGCCGGACGCGCCGGTGCCGGTGTCGGTGTCACCTCCGGCTCCGGGCGTGGGCCGCTCGTCGTCGTCCTCGTCACCGTCGTCCGGACCGCCCGCGGACGGGTCGGCGACGACGAGCGTGGCCGTGAGCTCGGTGCCGGTCTGCGCACCGGTGAGGACGACCGGGTACTCACCCGGCGTCGGCGGCGCCGTGAGCGTCAAGGCGGCGACGCCGTCGATGACGTCCACCTGACCGACGTCCTCGGCCGACACCTGCGCGGTGACCTGCCGGTCACCGTTGATCCCCGTGGCGGTGAGGGTGAACAGCTCCGTCGGCTCCGCCTCGGACGGGCTGAGCGTCACCGTCGCGGAGGCGCTCAGCGCCGCGAGGTCACCCTCGAGCCGGAGCAGGTCCATCGTGGTGAAGAAGTTGTCCGTGTCGTCGGTCAGGCCCGCGAAGTACGCCGCACCGGGCCCGTACGCGGCCAGGGGGACGGTGGCGCCGGTGTGCTGCTGTGAGCCACCCGCCGGGGCCGTACCGTAGGCGACGATCATCTCCGCCCCGTCCGCGGTGAGGAGGTTGACGCTGAGCCCAGGGGGTGTCGAGCCGACGATCTGGCTCGTGTGCGAGTGGTCCGCCGTGATGACGACGAGGGTCTCGCCGTCGGCCTCGGCGAACTCGACCGCCGCCTGGACGGCCTCGTCGAGCTGGATCGTCTCACCGATCTGGCCACAGGCGTCGGCGGCGTGGTCCCGCTTGTCGATGCTCGCGCTCTCGACCTGGAGGAAGAAGCCCTCCTCCCCCGTGTCGAGGAGGTCGATGGCCTTCTCGGTCATCGCTCCGAGCGAGAGGGCCGGGTCCCAGTCGGGGTTCTCGGTGCACCGGACCGCGGGCAGGTCCCCACCACCCTCCGTGGCGATGGGCCCGCTGTAGCGCACGGCGAGGTTGCCCGGAGCGAAGAGGCCGAGGAGGGGAGCCTCCTGGTCGGCCTCGGTGACGCCGGTGAGGTCGGCCGAGTCCGTGAGGTAGGTGAAGCCGCGCTCGGTGGCCTGCTCCTCCAGCGTCAGGCCCTCCCACGGGCCGGCCTGCGCGGTCTCGCCCATCGTGGCGTTGCCACCGCCGAGGACGACGTCGGCCCGCACGTCGAGCAGCTGCTCGGTGATGGAGCCGAGCCCGCCGTTCTCCCGGGCGAAGGTCGGGCAGTTGTCCATGCTCTGCGGGCCGTAGCACTTGCGGTGGTTGACGTGCGAGTACAGGGCGGCCGGCGTGGCGTCCTGGATCTCGGACGTCGAGACGTTCCCGGTCCGCAGGCCGTTCGCCTTGGCGATCTCCAGGAGCGTGTCCTGCGGGGTGTCGTCGATGTCGACGGAGAGCGCACCGGTGTAGGTCTTCGTGCCCGTGGACCAGGCGCTGGCGGTGGAGGCGGAGTCCGGGACGTAGTGGACGCCGCCGTCGGCCGTGAGGTCGAAGGTGGTCTTCTGGCCGGTGACCAGGAGCGGGTCGAGGCCCGGCAGGGTGCCTGCGGCGCCCTCGGCGTAGTTGCGGGCGATGGTGATCTCCGAGGCACCCATGCCGTCGCCGATGATGAGGATGACGTTCTTGGCCGGGGCGTCGATGATCGAGGACCGGACCTGATCGGTCGCGTCGCCGTCATGCCGGGCGGCGCCACCGTGGTCGGTGAGCGCGGCCGAGGCGGCCGTCGGCGCGAGGATGCCCAGCGCCGTCACGGCGCAGGCGGTCAGGACCACGTGACGGATCCTGCGGGGATGACGTGTCATGAGAAGACTTCTCCAATTCGAGGGATTCGAACGCCTCCATTCGAGCGGCCGGAGGCATCGAGGAGGTGGCAGGGGAGGGAACGGCGGCGGAACGTTCGGTTGCCCCGCCCGGCCGGT
>DAHVRG010000099.1 GCA_027322565.1 Georgenia sp. | reverse complement strand
TCGGACATGACCTTGGTGTCTCCTTCGTCGACGGTCAGCTGTGGGAGTGCAGCGGCTTGCCGGCAAGAGCGAGCGCCGCCTCGCCCAGGGACTCGTTCTGGGTGGGGTGGGCGTGGACGAGGGAGGCGACATCGTCCGGGTACGCCTCCCAGTTGACGATGAGCTGGCCCTCGGCGATGAGCTCGCCGACCCGGGAGCCGATCATGTGCACCCCGACGATCGGGCCGTCCTTCTCCCGCACGAGCTTGACGAAGCCGGTGGTCTTGAGGATCTGGCTTTTGCCGTTGCCGGCGAGGTTGAACTCCACCGTCTCGACGCCGTCGTCGCCGTGCTGCTCCTTGGCCTGCGCCTCGGTGAGGCCCACGGAGGCGACCTCCGGCTCGCAGTAGGTGACGCGCGGGATGCCCGACTCGACGATCGCCGGCGGGTTGAGCCCGGCGATCTCCTCGGCGACGAAGATGCCCTGCTGGAAGCCGCGGTGGGCGAGCTGGAGCCCGGGGACGATGTCACCGACGGCGTAGATGTCGGCCACGCCGGTGTGGAGACGCTCGTTCGTCAGGACGAAGCCGCGCTCCATCGGGACGCCCTGCTCCTCGTAGCCCAGGCCCTCGGTCGCAGGACCGCGGCCGACGGCGACGAGCAGCAGCTCGGCCTCGAAGGTCTTGCCGTCCTCGGTCGACACGACGACGCCGGAGTCGTTCTGCTCCACGCCGGAGAAGCGGGTACCCGTGGCGAAGTTGATCTTGCGCTTGCGGAACGCCCGCTCCAGGGCCTTGGACAGCGCGACGTCCTCGTTCGGCACGAGGTTGGGCAGTGCCTCGATGATCGTCACGTCGGCACCGAAGGACTTCCACACGGAGGCGAACTCGACCCCGATGACCCCGCCACCGAGCACGATCGCGCTCTTCGGGACGTAGTCGAGCTCGAGGGCCTGCTCGCTCGTGATGACCCGGCCGCCGATGTCGAGGCCGGGCAGGCTGCGCGGGTAGGAGCCCGAGGCGAGGACGATGTTGCGGCCCCGGTAGGTGGTGCCGTCGACCTCGACGGTGTCCTTGCCGGTGAGCCGGCCCCAGCCGGTGACGTAGTCGATCTTGCCGGCCTTGACCAGGCCCTGGAGGCCCTTGTAGAGCCGGCCGACCACGCCGTCCTTGTACGTGTTCACGGCACCCATGTCGATGCCCTCGAAGGAGCTGTTGACCCCGACGGAGGCGCTCTCGTGGATGGTGTCGGCCACCTCGGCGCTGTGCAGGAGGGCCTTGGTCGGGATGCAGCCACGGTGCAGGCAGGTGCCGCCGAGCTTGTCCGCCTCGATCAGCGCGATGGACAGCCCCAGCTGGGCGCCACGCAGCGCTGCCGCATACCCTCCGCTTCCGGCTCCCAGGATGACCAGGTCATAGACGTTGTCTTCAGGGCTGTGGGTCGACACAAACCTCTCCTCGAGCGGAACGTCCCGGGCACGTCACCGGGCTTTGTCCCATCTTGTCACCCGGGGGACCGCCGGGACCACCGGACACAGTGTCCGTCCCGTCACACCGGGAGCCTTACCCTGGTCGCATGCGGTTGTTCTCCCGACGCAAGAAGCAGGGCAGCTCGACGCCGGCGGCATCCTCCTCCTCCCAACGGCGGGCCGAGGTGACCGCGTACTTCCGCGAGTTCGTCACGACACGTGCGGGCGTCGAGGCCTACATCGAGCCCCCGACGGCGACCGACCCAGTGACCATGGTGCTCGTCGCCCGCACCGGCGAGTGGACCCGACGACGCGTCCCGGACGAGAAGGCGGCGTGGGCGCTGGCCCGGGAGCTGGGGATCCCGGTGTACGACGTCAACCTCACCGGCTACCCCTCGAGCATGCGCCGGTGGAGCGCCGCCCAGCGCCGGCGGCGCAGCTCGTAGCGCGGCACCGCGGAACCCAGCCCCAGGACACGCGACCGCCCCGGCTCCGACGGGAGCCGGGGCGGTGCGGCGCCGGTCAGCGGGTGGCGGTGCGCTCCAGCACGGTGAGGAGCGTGCGCACGCCGGTGCCGGTGCCGCCCTCGGCGGTGTAGCCGCGCGGCTTGCCCTCGTTGTAGGCGGGGCCGGCGATGTCGAGGTGGGCCCACGGGGTGTCCCCGACGAACTCCTTGAGGAAGAGGCCGGCGACGAGCATGCCGCCGAACCGGTCGCCCATGTTCGACAGGTCGGCGACCTGCGACTTGAGCGACTCGCCGAGCTCGGCGGGCAGCGGCATCGGCCAGAACTGCTCACCCGCCTCGTTCGCCGCGGCGACGACCGCTTCCCGGGCGTCGTCGGTGCCCATGACGGCCCCCACCTGCGAGCCGAGGGCGACCATCTGCGCACCGGTGAGGGTGGCGATGTCGATGATCGTGTCGGGGGACTCCTCCCCGGCGGCGACGAGCGCGTCGGCGAGCACGAGGCGACCCTCGGCGTCGGTGTTGAGCACCTCCACGGTCTTGCCGCCGCGGATGGTGATGACGTCGGAGGTGCGCTGCGCGGTGCCCGAGGGCATGTTCTCGGCCAGCGCGAGCCAGCCGGTGACCCGGACGGGGAGCTCCAGGGCCGCGGCGGCGAGCACGGTGTGGAGCACCGTGGCGGCGCCTGCCATGTCCATCTTCATCGTCTCCATGCCCTTGGCGGGCTTGATGGACAGGCCACCGGAGTCGAAGGTGATCCCCTTGCCGACGAGGGCGACGTGCGCCTTGGCACGGGCGGGGGAGTAGCTGAGCTTGACGAGGCGCGGCGGACGCGCCGAGCCCTTGCCCACGCCGATGAGGCCCCCGTAGCCGCCCGACTCCAGCGCCTTCTCGTCTAGCACCGAGACCTTGACCTTCGTACCCTTGGCGGCGGCGGTCGCCTCCTCGGCGAAGGACTCCGGGTAGAGGTCCGACGGCGAGGCGTTGACGAGGTCGCGGACGCCGGCGACGGCGTCGGCGACGACGACGGCGCGGGCGTGTGCGGCCTTGGCCGCCTTCGAGCGGGCGAGGTCGGTGACGAGCTCGACCCGGGCGACCGGCGCACGGTGCTGGGCGCGGTAGCGGTCGAAGCTGTAGGCACCCAGCAGCGCCCCCTCCGAGACCGCCCCGACCCGCTCGGGGGTGTCCGCGGGCAGCGCGAGGGCGACGTCGGCGGTGCCGGCGAGGGTGCGGACGGCCGCACCGGCGGCGCGGCGCAGGGTCTCGAGGTCCGGGCCGTCGTCGTCGACCGGCCCGACACCGGTGAGGACGAGGACGTCGGCCGCGAGGTCCTTGCCGGCAGCGACGCGCACCACCTCGTCGACCTTCCCGGTGACACCGAGGGCGGGCAGCAGGCCGGACAGCTCCTTGGCGACGCCGGACGGCAGCTCGGCGCCCGGCACCAGCCGGGCCTCCTCGCCGCGCTGTCCGACGGCGACGACGACGGCGTCCGCCTGGATCCGGTCAACGTTCTTCGTGGTCAGCGTCAGTTCAGTCACGCCCCGATGCTATCCGGCCCGCCCGGAGCCCGTCGGTGCAGCGGGCGGACCGGAGGCGCGGGGGAGCACCCGCACGGTCGGGGGAGGGCTGCGCCGCCGCTAGGATGTCGCGGTGCTCCCCGTCGTCCTCCTCGTCTCGGTGCTCGCTGCCGCGCTCGGCGTGTGGGCGGTCGTGTTCGCTGTCGCCGACCGCGCCGTCGTCCTTCGCCAGCTCGTCGCGGCCGGGGCCGTCGAGGCCGCGCTCGTCGTCCAGGGCGTCGTCCTGGCCGTGCTGCAGCTCGGCGGAACACACGTCGAGGAGCCGGTGACCCTCTGGGGCTACCTCCTCGTGGCGCTGCTCCTCCTCCCGGGCGCGGCTGTCGCCGCGTTCGTCGAGCGCTCCCGGTGGAGCTCGATCATCCTGGCAGTGGCCGCCCTCACCATCATCGTCATGGAGCTGCGGATGTGGCAGTTGTGGCAAGCATGAACGACGAACCGCTGCGCACGGCGCCGGCCACCGACGACCGCCCGCCCGCACGCGGGGCCGGGCTGCTCGTCGTCGCCGTCTACGTCATCTTCGCGCTGTCGGCCTCGGCGCGTGCCGGGGTCCAACTCGTCCGCGACGCGTCCGAGGCGCCCCTCGCCTACGGCCTCTCCGCGTTCGCCGCGGTCGTCTACGTCGTCGCCGCCGTCGGGCTGGCGCACAACGGCCGCCGCATGCGCCGCCTGGCGTGGACCGCCGTCTCCATCGAGCTCGCGGGTGTCCTCGTCGTCGGGATCCTCAGCTTCATCGCGCCCGAGCTGTTCCCGCGGGACACGGTGTGGTCACGCTTCGGCAGCGGCTACGCCTACGTCCCGCTCGCGCTGCCGGTGCTCGGGCTGATCTGGCTCTGGCGGTCGAGCCCGGGCCGCGTGGCCCGCGCCAGCGCTGCGTGATGCGCCGAGCGAGCTCGCTCAGCCGCGCGGCCGGGACCGGGCGAGCGCGCGGTTGAGCGACCCCGGCCAGGCCGGCCCCCGGTAGACGAAGCCGGTGTAGGCCTGGAGGAGGTCGGCGCCCGCCGCGAGCATCGCCCGTGCGCCGGGGGTGTCGGTGATGCCGCCCACGCCGATGACGACGGGTCCGGGACCGAGGCGGTCCCGCAGCAGGCGGACGACCTCGAGCGCGCGAGCGTGCACGGGCGGCCCGGAGAGCCCACCCGGCCCGTGGGCGTGGGCGATGGTCGTGTTGGTGGCGACGACGCCCGCGAGGGACAGCTCGGTGACGAGGTCCGCCACTGCGCGGACGTCGTCGTCGTCGAGGTCGGGGGCCACCTTGACGAGCACGGGTACGTGCCGGCCCGCGGCCCGGTCCGCCTCCTCCTGGACCGTGGAGAGGATCGGGCGCAACGAGTCGACCGCCTGCAGGTCGCGCAGCCCCGGCGTGTTGGGCGAGGAGACGTTGACGGTGAGGTAGTCGGCCCAGCGTGCGAGCAGGCGGGCGCTCGTGGCGTAGTCGCCCACCGCGTCCTCGACCGGCGTCACCCGTGACTTGCCGATGTTCACGCCGACGACGACGGACCGCCCCCGCCGGGTGCTGCGCAGCCGCCGCAGCCGCTCGGCGGCCGCCCGGGCGCCGGCGTTGTTGAAGCCCATCCGGTTGCGCAGCGCCTGCTCCGCGGGGTGACGCCACAGCCGCGGGCGCTCGTTGCCCTCCTGCGGGTGCGCCGTCACCGTACCGATCTCGACGTACCCGAACCCGAGCATGTCCATCCCGAGCACGGTGGTGGCGTCCTTGTCCATCCCCGCCGCGAGTCCGAGCACGCCCGGGACGGCGCGCCCCAGCCGGGTGCGGACCGGCGTCGCAGGGCGGCGTCCCAGGGTGGCACGGACTGCGTGGGACAGTCCCGGGACAGCGGCGACGCCCCGGATGAGGCCCAGGGCGAGCTCGTGGGCCCGCTCCGGGTCGACCCGGACGAGCAGCGTCCGGAACAGCAGGCGGTAGAGCCGCACGCCCGCGGTCACGCGATCTTCTCGCCGCGCTTGACCTGGGGCTTGGGGGCGCGGAGAAAACGCGGCTGGAAGAGCCGGCTGAAGGCGTAGATCCCGGTGAAGCGCGGGATCTCGTCCTCGTCGAACCGGCTCCGCAGCTTGCGCTTGATGATGATCGCGAACCCGATCGCGAAGGCCAGCGAGATGGCGAAGGCCACGTACATGACGACCATCCCGACGATCGCGACGTCCGGGATGATCGAGGCGAAGAAGAGCAGGACGATCGAGGCCATCGCCAGCGGGAGGAAGTACTCGCTCGGGCTGAAGTGGGCGTCGACGTAGTTGCGGACCCAGCGCCGCACGGGACCCTTGTCCCGGGGCGGCAGGTAGCGCTCGTCGCCGGTCCGCATCGCCTCCTGCTGCTTGGCGTAGAGCTCGTTGCGCCGGCGGCGCGCCTCCTGCCGGGCGACCTTTCGGTCCGCGGGGACGAGCGGACGCCTGCGCTGCGCCTCGACCTCCCTGCGCTTCGGCGTGGGCCGGCC